>CAYRSG010000018.1:0-33427 GCA_964426905.1 uncultured Clostridium sp.
GAATAAACGGAAAAATTGTAAAAAAAGACTTGAAATTATGAAATTAAGGTGATATAATATAAAGGAGATCGGAATATACTATATTCAGAAAGAGTGGGTTTTCCCACTCTTTCATGTTTATACGATTCGTTTGATTTGCAAAAAAGTCAAATGTTAAAATTCAACTTCGGAGGTACAAATGGCTAATAAAACAGAAATAAAGGCGCTTGAAATCGGAGAGGAAATAGCTTCCGTACAGGGAGTGTACATTGTCGACGTAACTTATAAAAAGACGGACGGAGAATATTCTCTGTGCTATTATATCGACAGGGACGGCGGAGTCGGCGTCGACGAGTGCGAGAGATTTTCAAGGGCTGTAGAAGAAAAGCTTGACGCCGAGGATTTTATCGAGAACAATTACACGCTTGAGGCGTCTTCGCCGGGAGTTGACAGAAAGCTTACGAAGGAACGCGAGTTTCTCTATTATATAGGAAGAGAAGTCGACGTAAAGCTGTATAAGGCGGCAAACGGCGTTAAGGAGTTTACGGGCGTTCTGAAGGATTTTAAAGACGGAACGGCGTATATTGATACAGACGGAAATATTATGGAAATACCTGCCGGACAGGCGGTTTATATAAGATTATCATTCAAGTTTTAGAGAGGAAGATTAAAAAAATGGAAAAAGGATTGTTTGAGGTATTGACAGAGATATGCGATGAAAAAGGAATAAGTCCGGACGTGCTTATTGACGCGCTCGAAGCGGCGCTTGTCGCGGCGTATAAGAAGAACTTTAACTCGGCGCAGAACGTTGAGGTTAGTATGGACAGAGAAAACGGAACGGTTAAGGTTTACGCGCAAAAGGAAGTCGTCGAGCTTGTCGACGATGATTTGGAGCAAATATCGCTTGAGGACGCGATGAAAATAAACGGAAACTATAAAATAGGCGATATAGTAAATATTGAGGTTACGCCTAAGAATTTCGGCAGAATAAGCGCTATGACGGCGAAGCAGGTTGTAACGCAGCGGATAAGAGAAGCCGAAAGAGGAATAATTTTCAGCGAGTATACGGAAAAAACAAACGATATAGTGACCGGTAAAGTCGAGAGAATAGAGCGCGGAAACGTATATATAGATATCGGCAAAATTGAGGCGATACTTCCCGAGAAGGAACAGCCGTATGACGAAACATACGAAGTGGGACAGATGATTAAGTGCTATGTCAGCGAGGTCAGGAGCGGCGCGCGCGGAACGCAGATTATTGTTTCGAGAACGCATCCCGGACTTGTAAAGAAGCTGTTTGAGCTGGACGTTCCCGAAATCGCCGACGGAACGGTTGAAATAAAGAACATAGCGCGCGAGGGCGGCTCAAGAACAAAGATAGCCGTTTACTCCCATGACCCTAACGTTGACGCGCAGGGCGCGTGCATAGGACCGAAGGGATTGAGAGTCCAGAATATAGGCGACGAGCTGAAAAACGAAAAAATAGACATTGTAAAGTGGAGCGAAGACCCCGCCGAGTATATCGCGGCGAGCCTGAGTCCCGCAAAGGTTCTCAGAACAGAAATCAATGAGGAAGAGCACAGCGCGCGCGTAACCGTGCCTGATTATCAGCTTTCTCTCGCGATAGGAAAGTCGGGGCAAAACGTACGTCTTGCGGCGAGACTTACAGGGTGGAAAATAGACATTGTTTCCGAGTAAGACCGGTTAAAATTGCCCAACTCACCCCTTTTCGCCGCGGGCAGTACCAACGTACGGCGCCCCGGCGTCAAAGAGGCAATTTGAACAATTTTTCCGCGGTCTTAGAAAACGAAGTAAAAATTGCCCGACCTACCCCTTTTCGCCGCGGGCGCTACAACAAAACAGTATACAAAAAAAGGAGTAAAAATATGAAACACATACCTATGAGGATGTGCGTCGCATGCAGGCAAATGCGCCCGCAGAATGAGCTTATACGTATAGTACGCGACAACGCTCTCGGCGCCGCCGTGATTGACGCGGATAAAAAGCTGTTCGGGCGGGGAGCGTATATATGCAGAAATATTGAATGTATACGCAAAGCGGAGAAAAAACGAGGGATTGAGCGTCATTTTAAATGCGCGGTCCCGAAGGAACTGTATAAATCGGCGGAGGAATTGATTTGAACAACGGATTTCTCGGAATGCTCGGACTTGCGAAACGCGCGGGAAAGATACAGACAGGCGGAGATATGTGTTCCAAAGCAGTTAAGAGCGGAAAATCAAAGCTTATTATAGCGGCGCGCGACGCATCAGGCAATACAAAAAAATCAATAACCGATTTATGCGGATTTTACGGTGTAAAATATGTCGAAGCGTCCTGTAAGAGGGAGCTTGGCAAATATACCGGCGCGGACGGTCGCGCAGTAGTTTCGGTGAACGACGACAATTTTGCGAAAGCAATTTTAGATAGATTAAACTAATCCCTATGGGACATGGAGAAAGGGTGACGATAATATGGCAGAAACGATAAAATTGGGTGAAATATCAAAAAGTATTAAGATTACGAATAAGGATATAATAGCCAAGCTTGCGCAGTACGGTATCGAGGTAAAAAGCGCGGCGAGCGTTATAAACGCGGACACGGCGGGTCTTATTTTCGATATATATACTCAGGCAAACGAAATGTCTGAGGAGGAAGTAATCGCGATGCGCGAAGAGGCGCGCAAAAATGCCGAAAAGAAGATCGAGGAAAAAGCGGCGGAGATTGAAAATGAAAAGACAGAAGCAGAAGCTAAGGCGGAGACCAAAGTCAAAGCAAACGAGAAGGTTGTAAAAAAAGAGATCGCCGCGCAGACCGGAAAGCCGGAAGAAACGGCGAAAAAAGAAAAGAACGCCGTCGAGCCGAAGCGTGACGGAAAGAAGCCGGAAAAGACGAAGAGCAGAAACGAAAAGCACAGAAAGGTTGCAAAAAAACAGTCGGGACAAAAGATAGACCTCAGCAATGTCGATCACTCAAATACAGAGGAGGAATTTATCGTAAAGACTGAGGAGAGAAAGCGTTATGTCGATACGCGTCAGTCAACTGTCGAGCTTGATACAATCGCATCGCGCGAGCGAATTGAAGACATGGTTCCGGACAACATTAAGATGGATAAAAAAGGCGGAAAGGCTAAAAATAAGAGAGGCGGCAAAAACCGCCGCGACAAGGATAAGAAGGAGCAGCCCAAGAAGGAAATTAAGCCGAAGATTATAACGGAAATTGAGATCCCCGAAACAATTATGGTAGGCGAATTTGCCTCAAAGATGGGCAAAACCTCCGCCGAGGTAGTAAAGAAGCTGATGATGCTCGGGGTTATGGCGACGCAGAACCAGTCGATTAATTTTGAAACCGCTCAGCTTATCGGCATGGATTTCGGAATTGAGGTAAAGCAAGAGGTTGTACTCACAAAAGAGGATATGCTCATGATTGAAACCGAGCATGAGGACAAGGAGGAGGATCTCGTTGAGCGTCCGCCTGTAGTCGTCGTCATGGGACACGTTGATCACGGAAAGACGTCGCTGCTCGACGCGATTCGCCATACAAGCGTAACCGATACCGAGGCCGGCGGAATTACTCAGCATATCGGCGCGTACAGCGTTAAACTGAACGACAGAGTAATCACGTTCCTCGATACTCCGGGTCATGAAGCGTTTACAACAATGAGAGCGCGCGGCGCGCAGGTAACGGACGTGGCGATACTTGTCGTGGCGGCTGACGACGGCGTAATGCCGCAGACGATTGAAGCGATTAACCACGCGAAAGCGGCGGGGGTAACAATTGTTGTCGCGATAAATAAGATAGACAAAGAGGGAGCCAATCCGGAAAGAGTAAAGCAGTCTCTCGTTGAATACGGTCTTGTTCCGGAAGAATGGGGCGGCGATACGGTATGCGTTGAAATATCCGCAAAGAAGAGAATAAACATCGACGGTCTTCTTGAAATGGTTCTTCTCGTTGCGGATATGCAGGAGTTGAAAGCAAATCCGTCGAGAGACGCTCAGGGTACTGTTATTGAAGCGGAAATCGACAAGGGACGCGGCCCCGTAGCTACAGTGCTTGTGCAGAACGGTACGCTTAACGTCGGTGATTTTGTGATAGCCGGTACGGCTGTCGGCAGAGTCCGCGCGATGATAAACGACAAGGGCAGACGCGTTAAGACGGCGACGCCGTCAACGCCTGTCGAGATACTCGGTCTGTCGGAGGCGCCTTCGGGCGGCGACACATTTATGGTTGTCGCTAACGAAAAGCTTGCGCGCGACGTTGCGGAGCAGAGAAAACAGGAAAGACAGGAAACGAAGTTTAATCAGGTTGTTAAGGTATCGCTCGACAATCTGTTCAGCCAGATTGACGAGGGCAACATGAAAGAGCTTGACATTATCGTCAAGGCGGACGTGCAGGGAAGTGTTGAGGCTGTGACGCAGTCGCTTGAAAAGCTCTCTAACGACGAGGTCAGAGTAAAGGTTATCCACGGCGGAGTCGGCGCGGTGAACGAATCTGACGTAATGCTTGCAAACGCGTCAAACGCGATCATAGTCGGCTTCAACGTCAGACCGGACGCGGGAGCCTTAGCGTCGGCCGAGCAGCATGAGGTAGATATAAGACTCTACAGAGTTATCTATCAGGCTATCGAGGAAATTGAAGCGGCGATGAAGGGTATGCTTGACCCCGAGTATAAGGAGGTCGTTCTCGGATACGCCGAGGTTCGTCAGACATTCAAGGTTTCAAATGTCGGTACGATTGCGGGCTGCTACGTTACGCAGGGCAAGATTCAGAGAAACGCTGAAATCAGAATTGTCCGCAACGGTATAATAATCCATGAAGGCAAGATTGACTCGCTCAGACGCTTTAAAGACGACGCGAAAGAGGTCGCCGAAAACTTTGAGTGCGGTCTCGGCGTTGAAAACTTCAACGATATCAAAGAGGGCGATACTCTTGAATGTTTCGTTATGGAGGAAGTTGAGAGATAAATATGGCAAGGATTGACAAAATAAACGAGGAAGTAAAGCGTGAGCTTGCGAATATTATCCGCGAGCTGAAGGACGTCCGCATACCGCTTATGACGAGCGTCGTCACTGTGAATGTGACAAACGATTTGAGATATGCCAAAGCGTATATATCGGTTATGGGCGATGATGAAACGAAGAAAAAAGCCATGCAGGGCTTAAAAAGCGCGGCGGGATTTATAAGACGCGAGCTGGGAAAGAGGATAGACCTCAGATACACGCCGGAATTTGTGTTTGAGCTTGATAATTCAATCGAACACGGCGCGAATATAGAAAGGCTTCTTAATGATTTAAACAAGAGATAATGGGGGATGATTATGCAGGCTGTTACAGACAAAATAATGAAGGCGAAATCGGCGGCGGTTCTTCCGCATGTGAATGAAGACCCCGACGCGCTCGCGTCATGCTTTGCGTTCGCGAAGATGATGCGCAAAATGGGAAAAAAGGCTACCGTTTATGTGAGCGGCAGGATTGAAAAAAGGCTCGATTTTATAGGTACGGATTATGTGATTTACACGGAAGGAATGGAGTGTAATCATGATTTGTGCGTGTGCCTGGACTGCGGAGACCTTGACCGTATCGCGAAGAGAAAGGCGATTTTCAACGAGATAAACAATTCGGTTAATATTGACCACCATTTTACGAATACAAATTTCGCGGACGCGAATTATGTTGACGGAAAAGCGTCCGCGACAAGCGAGATACTTTTTGAACTGTTCGGTAAAATGAATGTTGAAATTGACGATGATATAGCGAGGGATTTATATACGGCTATATGCTCCGATACAGGCTGCTTCAAGTTCAGCAGCGTTACGCCGAAAACAATGCGAACGGCGGCGAAGCTGCTGGAGTATAATTTTGACCACGCCGAGGTGGCGAGGCTGCTTTTTGACTGCGAGTCGCTCGCGGCGGCAAAGCTCAAAGCCGAGATTACCGAAGGCATAAAATCATATGACGGCGGCAAAATCGAGCTTATTGTAACAGATGAAAGGATAGGCGAAAAGTACGGAATAGCGAAAGAGGATATTCCGAATCTTGTGGATATTCCGCGAAGAATCGAGGGCGCCGAAATAGCTGTTTGCATAAAAAAGACAGACAGCGGCTACAGATTGAATTTGCGTTCAAACGGAATGGCGGATGTGGCGAGGGTCGCTATGAAATTCGGCGGCGGCGGTCATGTGAAGGCTGCCGGAGCGACGCTTCATTTCAGCACGGATGAGGAAGCCGAAAAGGCTGTTGTCGAAGCGTGCATGAGCGCGTTAGAGGAAAAGCGATGAACGGTATTATCATAATTGACAAGCCCGCGGGTAAAACATCGCACGACATGGTGTATTTTATGCGGAAAATGACAGGCGTAAAGAAAGTTGGTCATACGGGAACGCTTGACCCGATGGCGACAGGCGTGCTGCCGATGTGTATAGGAAACGCCACAAAGATTGCAGACATGCTTACTCTTTCGGATAAGAGATACATAGCGCAGCTGGTTCTCGGCATGACTACCGATACTCAGGACGCTGAAGGCGTAACGCTGACGGAATGCGGCGTAAGCTGTACCGATGACGAGATACGAAGAGCCGCGGGGAGCTTTGTCGGTGAAACGGAGCAGGTTCCGCCTATGTATTCCGCAATAAAGCAAAACGGTAAAAAGCTCTATGAGCTTGCGAGAAAAGGTATAGAGGCAGAGCGGAAAAGCAGAAGAATAAAAATAAATTCGATAGACGTAATTGAAATTGACGGAGAAAAAGTTACAATAGACGTTTCCTGCTCAAAGGGAACTTATATAAGAACTTTGTGCGAGGATATAGGAAATAAACTTGGCGTCGGCGCGTATATGAATACGCTGCGCCGAATAAAAACCGGCCCGTTTACAATAGAGGAAAGCCATACTGTGAAGGAGATAGAGGCGCTTCGCAATATCGGAGAGCTGGAGAAAATACTTATTCCCGCCGACAGGATGTTTTCGCAGTATCCGGCTCTGACGCTCAATCCGAAGCAGGTCAGAAGCGTTACGAACGGAGTAATGATGACGTACCGCGGTGAAGAAGACGAGGGGCGGCGGCTCAGGATTTATGACGAAAACGGCAGGTTTCTGTGCGTATCCAAAATAACGGACGGCAGACTTAAAACAGAAAAATCATTTTGGACGTAAAAAGGAGGCGACGGCATGGAGATAATCCGTGAAAAAGTTGATTATGACGGCACTGTTGTCGCGCTCGGCAACTTTGACGGACTTCACGTTGCCCATATGACGATAATAAGGAACGGAATAAAATACGCGAAAGAACACGGATTAAAAAGCGGCGTGCTTCTCTTCGACGAGAATACAAAGGGAGTAACAAACGGCTCGATTGAGCTTATAACGCCGAACGAGGCGAAGATAGAGCTTTTGGAAAGAGAGAAGCCGGATTTTGTTTTTATGGAGAAATTTGACAGGGAGTTTATGAAAAAAACTCCCGAGGAGTTTGCGCTGTATTTGATTGACAGACTCCATATAAAAGCGGTGTGCGTCGGTTACGATTACAGCTTCGGCTATAAGGCTATGGGCGACGTTGAGGCGCTGAGAAAACTCGGTGAAAAATACGGCTTTAAGGTTTTTGTAACGGACGTTATAAAAATCGGAGGGAGAATTGTTTCGAGTACATATATAAGAAGCGTCATAAAGGCCGGCGATATGGAGGAAGCGGAGCGTTTTCTCGGAAGACGGTACTGTATCGAGGGAATTGTCGTAAAGGGAAAGCAGAACGGCGGAAAAATGGGTATACCGACCGCGAATGTGGCGTACGACACGAACATGGCTCTTCCGGAGGAGGGCGTGTACGCCGGAATTACATATGTACACGGCAGGAGACTAAAGAGCGTTATAAATGTCGGAAAAAACCTTACGTTCGGCGCGGAAAAACTGACGGTGGAAAGTCATATTCTCGGCTTTGACGAGGATATTTACGGAGAATATATACGCGTGAGCTTTGCAAAAAGGCTCAGACGCGTCATAAAATTTAACAATACGGATGAGCTTATTAATCAGATTCGTTACGATACGCAGATAACGGAGCAGATGGATTTATAGGAGAGGAATTGATAAAATGTTTACAAGTGTAATTTTGGCGGCCGGAATGGGTACGCGAATGAAATCAAATATGCCTAAGGTTCTTCATAAGGTGTGCGGAAAGCCGCTTTGCAAGTGGGTAATCGACGCTTCGAAGGAAGCGGGCGCTAAAAGCGTATGCGCGGTTGTCGGACATAGAGCCGAATTGGTTAAGGAGACGCTCGGAGACGTATGCTCCTACGCGCTTCAATCGGAGCAGAAGGGTACAGGTCACGCCGTTATGCAGGCGGCTGACGCGATAAAGGCGTCTGAGGGCGAGACGGTTATATTAAACGGCGACACTCCGCTTGTAACAGCCGAAACAATAAAAAACGCCGTTAAATACCACAGGAGCCAAGGAAATCAGGCGACTGTAATAACCGCCGTTCTACCCGACGCGACAGGGTATGGAAGAATTGTCAGAGACGGCGACGGCGGCGTAATAAAAATCGTAGAGCAGAAGGACGCAAACGAGGAAGAAAAGAAAATCAGCGAGGTTAATTCCGGAATGTATGTGTTTGACAGCGAATCGCTCCTATTCGCGCTCGGCAGGATAACTCCGAACAACGCTCAGGGCGAGTATTATTTGACAGACGCCTTTGAAATACTTTTGGGCGCGGGCAAAAAAGTCGGCGGTTACGCGATAGAGGATAACGACGAAATTCGCGGCGTCAACGACAGAGTACAGCTCAGCGTGGCGGAAAAGATAATGCGCGGACGCGTTAACGAAGCGCATATGCGCGCCGGTGCGACAATGCGCGACCCCGAAAGCGTTTATATTGAAGCTGACGTTGAGATAGGCAATGATACGGAGATTTGTCCCAATGTTACAATTAAGAGCGGTACGAAGATAGGCTCGGACTGCGTCATAGGCTCGGGAAGCTTGCTCGACAGAGCGGTAATTCATGATAATGTGGATATTTTAAGCTCGGTTATTCTCCAAAGCGAGGTGGAAAGCGGAACGCATGTCGGACCTTTTGCGTATATAAGACCGAACTGCCGCGTCGGAAAGGACGTTAAGGTAGGAGATTTTGTAGAGCTGAAAAATTCGGATATAAACGACGGAACGAAAATTTCGCATCTTACCTATATAGGCGACAGCGACGTGGGCGAGAGAGTCAATTTCGGCTGCGGTACCGTTACATGCAATTACGACGGCAAAAACAAATTCAGAACGGTTATAGGCGACGATTGTTTTGTCGGCTGCAACACGAATTTTGTTTCGCCGGTTAACGTGGGCGACGGAGCGTATATAGCCGCCGGCTCGACAATAACGGAGGATATTCCCGACGGCGCCTTGTCAATCGCGAGAGCGAGACAGGTAAATAAAGAGGGCTGGAAGGATAAGAGAAAATAAAGAAGCGATTACGGCGACGCGCGTTCGCGCTTTTATGCGTAAAAATTTTAAGGGGCGAGAATATGAAAAGGTTGATAATATTTATGACGGCGGCAGTCGTATTCACGGCGGTGCAGACCGCGCCGGTTACGGCGGCGGCGGACGGTATGCCCGCGCAAATGGAGTATCTTAATCGCGGAACAGTCGCGGTGAAGGCAAACGGCGGCGTATTTTTGTCGTGGCGTCTGCTTGGCACGGAAAATTACGATACCGCCTTTGACGTCTACCGCGGCAGTGAAAAAATCGCTACCGTGACCGACAGTACGAACTATACCGACACGGAGGCGGGAACGTCGTACACCGTCGTGCCGGCGGGCGAGCCGGTAAGCTCGGGCGAAGCTGTAGCCGTATGGGACGAGCAGTACATAACGATACCGCTCGACCGTCCCGAGGGCGGTACAAGCCTTGACGGCGAGGAATATATATATTCCCCGAACGACGTTGAGCCGGCGGACGTTGACGGCGACGGCGAGTACGAGCTGATTTTAAAATGGGAGCCGTCCAACTCCTTTGACAGCGGCAAGAATGCGAAGCATAACGGAAACGTGTACATAGACTGCTATGAAACGGACGGAACGAAGCTGTGGCGCATTGATATGGGAATAAACATAAACGCGGGCGCGCATTTTACGCAGATTGCCGCGTATGATTTTGACCTTGACGGCAAGGCGGAGCTTGCAATGAAAACCGCGCCCGGAACGAAGGACGGAAACGGCGAATACGTCAGCGCGGCTTCGCTGATTGACGATATTAAAAATACCGACAACAGCGCCGATTACCGCCGCAGTGAAAAAGGTACGAACGATACCGGCGGACGAGTTTTATCCGGACCGGAATATTATACCGTTTTCCAAGGCGGCACGGGCGCGGCGCTCGATACTGTATATTATCCGCATCCGCGCGGCACGGTTACCGAGTGGGGCGATAATTGGGGCAACCGCTCGGAGCGATATCTTACGGCGGTCGCGTATCTCGACGGCGTTAATCCGTCGGTTGTAGCGTGGCGCGGCTATTACGCGAAAACTACCGCGACGGCGTACAATCTCGCGGATAAGCGATTGGTGCAGGTTGCCGATTTTGACACGTCAAAGGACGGATATTCGAGGTACGCCGGCAACGGAAACCACAATTTGACCGTCGGCGACGTGGACGCCGACGGGCGCGACGAAATAATCTGCGGCTCGCTCGCGCTCGACAATGATTTTTCGGTATTATGGTGCAGCGGACGCGGACACGGCGACGCGCTGCATTTAGCGGACTACGATCCGACGCATGAGGGAATGGAATATTTCAGCGTTCATGAGGATTACAGCGGAAGCGCGATAACGGGAAGCACAAACGGCAACGACGGCAAGGAGCATCTGGGCGGTATGACGCTCTACGACGCCGCGACCGGAGAGGAGCTGTTCCATGCGGACGGCTACGGCGACACCGGCAGAGGAATGATGGCGAATGTAGGATATTCGGACGGCTATTTTGAGCTGTGGGGCGCCGGAAATTACGCGTCCTACGGCGGAACCGGCGTTCAAAGCGCGTCCTACAGACCCGACTCGACAAATCAGCGTATATTCTGGGACGGTAATTTATACGACGAGCTTCTTGACGGCACTGGCGTAAGGAACTGTCAGATTAAAATTTCCGGCAAGGACGGAAGGGTTTCGAGCCTCAGAAATGTAACCACAATAAACGATACGAAAAACAACGCGTGCCTTACCGCCGACCTTTTCGGCGACTGGCGCGAGGAAGTCGTCGCGCGCGGAACCGACGACGCGAGTCTTTTGGTGTACACAACGACGATTGAAACGGAGCATAAGCTCTACACGCTTATGCACGACAGAGCGTACCGTATGCAGGTCGCGTCGCAGAACAGCGCGTACAATCAGCCGCCGCATATAAGCTATTATGTAAGCGACGAAAACGACGAGTACGATATGCGTAAAACCGCGGCGTATGTTTCAACCGTGCGTAACGGAGAAACGGCGGTCAGAACGGAAAATCTGCCTAAGTCGGTAACTGCGTATGATATGAGTGTGACAGATAACAAGCTTACGATTAATAACAAAATAAAACAGCCGATATCTGCGATTGTTTACACGGCGGCGTATACCGAAAGCGGCGCGCTGACAAAGGTTAGCAGTCAGACGGTTGAGATTACAAAAGACGGCTACAGCGGCGCGATTGACGCGGATACGGGCGACAGCGTATTTCTTTGGACGGAGGATATGGAGCCGCTTGCACTAAAGCTTACGGTAGGCATGGAGACTCCTGTTCCGAGCGTGAAGCCTATACCGACGGCGACTCCTACCCCGACGCCTAAGCCTACGGCAACGCCTACGCTTACGCCAACAGCAACGCCCACGCCGGATTTTGTCGTTGAGGACGGGGTTTTAACCGCCTACAACGGCGCGGACACGGACGTGATTGTTCCCGACGGCGTCACGTCAATCGCTTATGGGGTATTTACGGATAATGTAAATATAGAAAGCGTCATTCTGCCGGACAGCGTGACGGAAATAGAGTTCGATACTTTCAGCGGCTGTAAGGCTTTAAAAGAAGTAAGACTGCCGTCCGGTATAGACGCTATACCTCAAAGTATGTTTTACGGCTGCGTGGCTTTGACAACGGTGAATATACCCGATACGGTAAAATCAATAGGCGATAACGCATTTAATTCGTGCGAGAGTCTTAGTGAAATTATACTTCCGGACGGGCTTGAAACAATAGATTACAGGGCTTTTCAGTATTGCATAGGGCTTGAAACAATAGAAATCCCCGAAGGCGTGACGGAAATAGCAAACTATACCTTCAAAGGCTGCGAAAAGCTCAGAAATGTAACGCTGCCGTCAACTCTCACAACATTAGGCAACAGCGCGTTTTTGGATTGCACGGCTCTTGAAAATATTACTCTGCCCGATACCGTGACATATATAGATGACAGCGCTTTTCAAGGCTGCGTCTCATTAAAGGCGATAGATATAGAAAATGTACTGTATATCGGCTATTCTGTATTTGAGGACTGTTCCTCGCTCACGGAGCTTACTATCGGCGAGGAGGAAACGGAAATTGGGTGGAATATCGTCAATGACTGTACAAGCCTGAAGAAATTGACTATTAAAAATATGACGACAAGCATAGAAAATTCCGGCATAGAGTATTTGGAGGGCGTATCCGTTTACGGCTATATCGGCTCGCAGGCGCAGTATGACGCGAATATTGCGGGCGTACCGTTTTACGATATTGAAACCGGCGAGATAGTTATAACCGAATGGGTAGTTAATAAAAACGGAGTTCTTCAGCTTTACAACGGAGAAGCGACGGATGTTGTCGTGCCACAAACAGTCGGAGATATTACTATAACAAGCATAAGCAAAAACGCGTTTATCGAAAGCGCAATAACCTCGATAACGCTGCCGGACAGCGTGACGGAAATCAGCAAATTTGCGTTTGAAAGTTGCCTCTCTCTTAAAGAGGTTACCTTGTCCGCCAGCATGCTTTACCTTAACAAAATATTTCAACACTGCAATGCGCTCATTAAGGTAGTCATTCCGCCATCGGTTGTGCTGATAGAAGACAAAACCTTTGAGGACTGTCCCAACGTGGTTATTTACTGCGCGGAGGGTTCGGCGGCTCAGAAGTATGCGGAGGAAAACGGTATAGACTATATCATAGACGAAACGCTCGCAACCCCCGTTCCGGCGCAAACGCCTTCGCCTTTCAGCCGCGCAATAAATTCGTTATTGCCGTAAAGCAAATATAATTTTTTGCCGAGACGTTCAAATTCTGTTATATTGCGGCAATTACTGCTCAATTTGGCATTAAAAACAAAAAAAGACGCTAAAAAAATGGAACAAATACACAAAAATACAAATATCTATTGACTAACGGTTTAAAAAGTTGTATTATAGATATGTAAGCATTTACAAATAGGCTATATGCGCGAATAAGGGAGGAAATATTTTATGAAAACATTTAATCTGTTACTAAGCTCGATTAACGATGTAAAAGACTTCGTAAATATCGTAAGCAAGTATGATTTCGATGTGGATCTAACATCAGGCAGATATGTTGTTGATGCGAAGTCCATTATGGGTATCTTCAGTTTGGATTTGTCTAAGCCTATTAAGGTTGAAGTGCATTCCGATGATTGTGATAAGTTCATAGACGAGCTTGATAAGTTTATTATCAAATAAATCATTATCATAGAAGATGTTAAAATCCGCGGGGGATGATTTCTCTCGCGGATTTTTTATTAAAGAAGCGGTTCGCAGGCTTCTGCGCAATAAAAAAGGCAAGTCTAAATAACTTGCCTCGATATGGCTGCGGATCCAGGATTCGAACCCGGACAGAACGAGTCAGAGTCGTTAGTGCTACCTTTACACAAATCCGCATCGACACTCAACGAATAATATAATACCATTAAAGAATAAATTTGTCAACACTTTTTTGGAAATTTAAAAAAATTGTTGATAAATATTATTGGATATGATAGAATATATATAACTGAGCGAGTAAAAAAATGGTGCGAGGGACCGGACTTGAACCGGCACGGGTAAAACCACACGCCCCTCAAACGTGCGCGTCTGCCTATTCCGCCACCCTCGCATCTATTCAGCGTTATATATTATATCAGCTTTTTTTTGCTTTGTCAAGAGTGAAATTTTAAAAAACTGAATTTTTCTGGAGTGGTTATGCAATGAGAATAAAAACAGCAGTCATCGCGGCGGCCGCGTTTATAATCGCCTTTGGCGCAAACGCGTACGCAATGGCGGACAGCGCGGACTGCGCGTGCGTTATTAACGGTTTAACCGGCGACGTCGTTTTTTCAAAAAATATTAACGAGCAGCATGCTATGGCGAGTACGACAAAAATTATGACGGCTGTAATAGCTCTTGAAAGGAGCAAACCGGAGGATATAATAACGGTAAGCTCCGCCGCCGCAAATCAGGAGGGCTCTGCGGCGTATATCTCCGAGGGCGATAGGATTTACATGAAGGATATGCTGTACGGGCTTATGCTTAATTCCGGAAACGACGCGGCTGTAGCGATAGCGGAGCATATTGCGGGAAGCAGCGAAGCGTTCGCCGAGCTTATGAATGAGAAAGCGCTGGAGCTTGGCTTGAGAAACACAAGATTTGTAAATCCGAACGGACTTGACGCGCCGGGACATTTTACATCCGCGTACGACCTTGCCGTTATGACAAGGTACGCTATGTCGAAGCCTGAGTTTCGCGAAATTGTCGCGGCAAAGACATATCAGGCGAAGCCTCTTAATTCGGATGAAATTCTATATTTCTCAAATCACAACAAAATGCTCGGTCTTTACGAAGGGGCGACCGGCGTGAAAACAGGATTTACGAAAGCGGCGGGACGGTGTCTTGCCTCGTCCGCGAAGCGCGACGGTATGGAATTTATCGCCGTAACGCTCGGCGACAGCGACGACTGGAACGACCATAAGCAAATGCTTGATTACGCGTTTTCTCAGCATTACCCGAAAAAAGTGGTAGAGAAGGGAATGAATGTCAAGATAGCGGAAATAGACGGTCAGAAGTACAGTATGACCGCGGCGGAAGATTTTGTTATTCCGTTTAAGGAGCATGACAAGGTAAACGCGGAGATAATATCTCACATAGCCGACAATCTGTCATCACCCATAAACGCCGGTGAAAAAGTCGGATATCTTGAAATTCGCTGTAATGGGCTGACAGTGGGAAGCGTAGATATAATATCGCAATCGGAAATACGAAATGTGAGCGAAATACGGCTTAAAAACAGTTTTTACAGCAGTTTTATATATGTTGTAAAAAGGCTGTTGGATTAGCTGAAAGGAAGAACAAAATGGGAGAAATAGTAAGACTTCAAAAATATATAGCGATGAGCGGTATAGCGTCAAGGCGCGCCGCGGAGAACATGATTGCCGAGGGGAGAGTGCGCGTAAACGGCGATAGAATCGCCGAGCGGGGAGTGAAGGTTGAGATAGGCGCCGACAGCGTGACGGTTGACGGAGTTCCGGTTAAGATTAAAAACAAAAAGTACTACATAATGCTCAACAAGCCTGTCGGCTACGTCTCGACGGCAAAGGATCAGTTTGACCGTCCGACGGTAGTAGATATTGTTAAGGAGGATTTGAAGGACGCGAGGATATTCCCCGTAGGACGGCTTGATTACGATACGGAGGGACTTCTGTTGCTTACGAATGACGGCGATTTCGCATATAAAGTAACGCATCCGAAATTTCATACGGATAAAACGTATATCGCCGTTATTAAAGGAGGTATAACGATAAGCGGCATAAATAAAATACGCGGCGGAGTGTATATTGAGAAAGGGTTTAAAACGTCGCCCGCGCAGGCGGAAATACTTGACGCCGTCGACGGACATACCTATATTCAGATAACTATTCACGAGGGCAAAAACAGACAAATAAGGAGAATGTTTGAAGCTGTTGGCTGCGAGGTTATCGGGCTGAAAAGGATTAAAATAGGCGCGGTGGAGCTTGGGAATCTTCCGCTCGGGCGCTGGAGACGTCTCACGAGCCATGAGGTAAATTATTTAATGAATTCGCGATAGAATTGAGTTTTGCCGGTATTAAAAAAATCCGCCTCCGATGGAGCGCGGGACTTAACCTCGCGATAAAATCGTTTTTGACGACAGGCGCGTCAAAAATGGCTTAAAACCTATAGAGCAGAGTAATGAGAAACATTGTTTTTACTTTGGAAATATTCAAAATCAGCGTCGTTAAACGCTTATTTCAGCTTGCCGGCGCTTTACCGGAAAGCTGAAATAAGTCCTTTTATATTATTTTGTTTTATCCCGCAAGATTTTTCAGGAATCTTTTAACGGTTCTTATTGAATCGGGTTTTACGGTAAACATTTTTTTCTTTGTGTTCATCAGTCTGTACGCCGCCGCGCGCGCTGTTGCGACGGAGTATTCCGCGGAAAATACGGCGCCGCAGTCGGACTCGGCAAAATCGCCCGAAACAGCCATATTGGAAATGCCGGTAGGTATTATCTCCAGCTTTGACGGAACGGGAGAAATAAAGGCTCTGTCATATTTTCTGTGACACGGAATTACATTGATAACGGTCTCGCGTATATCGTCCCACGCGTCCTGAAGGTTCAAGCACGATACAAGCTCGTACAATATCTCGGCGCCGCTGCATTCCGTCATCGGCTTGCCGCTGTACTTTCCGTCGCGTTCAAAACATGACGCCGTACCCCAGATTACAGCGATATCGTCGCTCTGATTTTTGAAATGCGTAGAAGGAACGGCGCATATTGCGAGCTTCCAGTTCGAGTTGTCAAGGATAATAGCTCCGTCTATGCCGAGCGCGCCGCAGGTTACTTTATCTATAAGCTCGGGAAGAAGTCTGTTTGAAAGCGTTATTGTAAATTCCTCCGCCATCTGCGAGTCGAACTCGTCAAAGAATACCGAAGGGTCGTTAAACGCCTCGCTTTTCATCGCGAGCTTTTCCCAAAGCTGATACGGCGTGGTAAAGATTTTCGGCGCGGGTTCGCTGAAGCTGCCGAACGCTTCGCATTCAGCCATTTCGTCCGTGGGGAATATACATATATCGCCGTCGTTTAAATAAACGGTTTTTCTGATTCCGTTATCGGTAAAGTGAACGGCTTCGGCTTTGCCGTTCTCAAAATCTATATCCGTAACAGACGCGGCTTCGCGTATATCCGCGCCAAGCTGTTTGAGGTGCTCTTTAAGAGGATCGATTATTTCCTCGTGAGAGTCGAAGCCCGACGGCATTGTTCCGCATATGTTTGAGCCCATATGCAAAATACAGTTTACGAACTCGTAAGCGCTTGACTCGCTTGTAAATCCGTACGCCGCGCTGAGCAGCTTCCAGAACGGAGTGTTGAAGAAATCCGCGCTCATAGCTTCATAAATCGTTGCCGAACGAAGCTTCTCGCGTTTTGTCCGCAAAAGAGAGATGATCGTGCTTCTCAGGGTTTTGTCAAGCAAAACATCGGAAATATCACCGACGTTCTTATCCTCGTCAATAAAGGCGACGCGGCGCGCATTCGGATTTGAACGGTAAATATTGAGAATTTCATCGCATACCGTTAAATCGGGGACGTCAAGCGAATTTACGTCCTTGAGCAGGTCAAACAGATTCATGCTGTTCTTTTCGTCGGTAATTTTGTTTCTGCCGCATATATAGCCCGTTTTTTCATTACCGCGGTTATATGAGCCGTTTGAGAGAACATGAACGTTCGACGGGTTCAGACCGCAGTCGCGTATAAGATAAAGCGCGGACGCAAACGCGGATAATCCTCCGCCCGTTATATACGCGTTCACCCTTGCGAGAGCTTTTGACTGTTCCGCAAGCGATATTTTATGCTTGCGGTACTGTGAAATTATAATTGCCGCAGCGGCGGCTGACGCTGATGCAACCGCGCCTATGGCTATTATTTTTTTTATATCGCCTTTTTTCATAATGGCTAACCATGACCTTTCTGCCCGTATTCAGTAAACCTCGCGTCCCCGGAGCGGGCGGGCGGTGAACGCGGCGAATAATTTCCGACGCCTGTGTATTCGGATTTTAAGTACTTATCTTATTGTACCACAAAAAAAACGATTTGTACATACAATTCTAACCAAAATTAAGTTTTTCGTTGAAAAAAATATCCGCTTATGGTATAATAACCTCACGGCGTATGCAAAAGCAAAGCTTTTGACGCCCGAGAGAACATTGAATCATACTTTGCGCGCCACGATGCGGCGCCGGTTCTTACGAACCTGCAAAACTATGTTATAATGTGTTATATAAAACCGAAACAGGAGGATTAAAATGAAAAAGTCAATATTATCCGCTGCGGCGGCGGTAACGACGTCGGCAATGCTTTTATCGGCGCCCGTACGCGCAGATGAAATATCAATAAACGTAAACGGTGAAAAAATAGAAACTCAGACGCCCGCCGTAATAATTGACGGCAGAACGCTTGTTCCGCTGAGAGCCGTAAGCGAGGCGCTCGGCTGCGGCGTTTCGTGGGACGCGGAAACAAAAGGAATTACTCTCTGCGACGGCTACAGCCTGTATTTTGCGTGGATAGGCAGAGACCATGCGTTTAAGACCTCGGCGCTCGCGTGGGAGGGTTCGGCGGTGATGGATGCGCCTCCCGTTATCATGAACGATTATACTATGGTTCCGATAAGAGCTATATCTGAAATGTTCGGAGCTCAGGTCGGCTGGGATGAAGCCTCCTCGACGGTAACGGTGGATTATGAGAAAACATCGGTTCAGGAGGGTATAACTGAAAAGTTTGTTACATATGAAAAGCTCTTTGACCGTCAGTACGATGCATATAAAGGGTATGCCGACGGGACGGGACGGACGGTAAACGCCGAAATACAGCTTGAAAACGGCGGAGTCATAGGTCTTGAGCTGTACCCGGATATTGCGCCGCTGACGGTAAACAATTTTGTTACGCTGGCAAACAATGGGTTCTATGACGGACTTATTTTCCACCGCGTCATAAAGGATTTTATGATTCAGGGCGGCGGCTTTGACACAGGCGTCAACCTGAAGCAGTCCGAGGAGATTAAGGGCGAGTTTATACAAAACGGATATTTTAATATGATACCGCATGAGCGCGGAGTAATTTCAATGGCGCGCACGCAGCAGAGCATGGACAGCGCCTCAAGCCAGTTCTTTATCATGCATGCGGACGCGGATTCGCTTAACGGTCAGTACGCGGCGTTCGGAAGGGTGACGTCGGGAATGGAGTATGTCGACGCTATCGCGAACGTGCAGACGAAGTCAATTCCCGAACTGGGTATGGACGATGTTCCTGTTGAAAATCAGGTTATCAAAACGGTTGTTATAAAATAGGGAGCGAAAATATGAAAAAACTTATAGGCGCGGCGATTGCGTTAACGGCATTGTGCGTTCCTTTCTCGGCGCGCGCCGGAGTTATAGACGCCGTGCATACGACTGATATCGGCGCGGTGATAGACGGCAGTCCGATAAAGTCGTATAATATTTCGGACAGCACATACATAAAGGCGGAAGATTTGCGCGGCTGCGGCTTCGACGTTGTATGGGACGCGGACGCTCGCACTCTTTCGATAACGCCCGACGACGGCGCGGAAAGAACAATACTTCCGGAAGCTGACATAAATATAAAAAAATCCGATATTCCGGTATATCAGAAGCTTTACGACGTTTATTCGACGGACATAAAAACATACGTAAACGGCGAGGAAATAAACGCCTGCAATATAGACGGCGAAACGCTCGTTAAATTCCGCGATTTGGAAAAGACGGCGTATGTAAGCTACGACGATGAAAAACGTCTGGCGAGTATCGACGTTATAAGATACAGGCTTGACAAGGTTTTTGACGGCGCGGCGGATAAACAGGAGCTGACGCTTTCGGAAGGTATTACGTATGTCGGTCAGGTAAAGGACGGCAAGCCCGACGGTATCGGCAGGACAACCGATAAAAGCGTGCAGACGGAGTTCCCGGGTGCAATAAACGACTTTACGACTACAGCGTATTATACCGGCGGCGAAATCGACGGCATGTACTATTCAAAGGGCGCCTATACATATACCATAGGCAGCAGCCTCGGTACCTATATCAAGGACGATATTGGAAATACAAAGGCGGATTATTCCGTTACTTACAGCGACTATCACGTTGACGGAATATACTGCTGCGTTTCGACGGTAAATAAAAATGATTATCCGACGCCGAACGGCGTGGAGTGTCGCGCGGTTGTCGATAACGAATATTTATACGGCATAAGAAACAATGATATATACGAATACGCTTCATATACGGACGGCGACGTGAATATCGCGCCGTTTGGGCGGCTCCCGTCCTTCGTCCGTTTCTCCGGCAGATACGACTATGTCGCGGCGATTACCGAAAACGGAGAGATGTTTACGCTCCCTTACGGCTCTGATTACAGACACTCCGTATCCATGCTTACGGGCGCTCCGGAGGAGGATAAGAAGGCGGCGTACGGCGTCTACAGGGGATACAACGCCGAGGATGACTGGATTCTGACAACAGACGGTAAGCTCTACGGCTTTTATTACGACCGAAGCGATTATGAAAATGAAAAATACCGCGGCGTTCCGCTCGCCGAAAACGTAAAGACTGCGCAGGCGGCGTATTTGTATGTTTCAGAGGACGGCTCGCTTTATGAGGATATGCATGACGGAAACGGATACCGTGTTGTCGATACGGATGTGAAAGCCGTTGACGGAACAAGCTATGTTATATATCTGAAAAACGACGGAAGCGTCTGGACGTACCGTTCAAATTCGAGACAGGCGCTCGGAATCAGCCATGACGACGGCATGGATTACTCCGAGCCTGTTAAACGCGCGGATAACGCCGTTTACGTAAGCGCTGACGACGGTCTGTCATATATGTATATTACGGAGGACGGCTCGCTTTACGCGTTCGGAGAAAGCTATAACGGACAGAAGGGCTTCGTTCAGGAGCTTGAGAACGGCTCGTATGTCTACGACTACCTGAAGGAGCTTGAGGCTCCCGCTGTAAAGCTGGGCGACGGTTTCGTCTCCTGCAAGCCGAGAGAGGTCTCTCTCGCGCTCGACGCCGCCGGAAATCTTTACGCGTGGGGCGATAATGAAAAAGGCGTTATAGACAAGGAGGGCGGAGAGCATATATTAAGCCCCGTTAAAATCGCCGAAGATGTGCGCGATTATCTGTACGCGAGCGGAAATATATATCTAATTAAAAACGACGGCGCTCTTTGGTACAGAGGGAATGCGGCTCCCAACAGCGATGATGCGGAAAGAGTTTTGGGTGAATTCGTACAGTGCAAAACGGTATACCGCAAAATGAAATAAACCTATGGAATATTTTGTTCGTTGAATTAAATCACTCCCTTATGGTATAGTAATACCGAAGGGAGTGATTATCATTTCGGTTAAAAAATTAAAAAACAAAACAGGAATTATTGAAAAGCTCGGACAGAAAATACCCGACCCGGTTATTATTTTTATAATGCTTTACGTCATTGTAATCGCGGCGGCGGCAATTTTCGGCGGAAAGGGATTTTCTATGACTTCTCCCGACGGAAACAGTGTGACATATGAAATTAAAAATATGCTTACCGGTGAAAATATCAGATGGATATTTTCAAACGCGATATTAAATAACTGGCTGGGATATGCCGGAGGAATAGTAGGAACAATTCTCATAGTGATGTTCGGTATAGGAATAGCGGAGGAAAGCGGACTTCTTTCAGCGCTCATAAGACGAATGGGCGCTAATGTGTCGGACGCCTTTCTGCCGTTTGTGCTGGTGTTTCTCGGAATTATGAGCAATATTGCTACCGACGCCGGATATCTTATATTGATACCGCTTGCGGGGCTTCTGTACGCCGGAATTGGAAAAAATCCGATTATCGGCATGGCGGCGGCTTTTGCGGGAGTGAGCGCCGGTTTCAGCGCGAACCTTATACCGGCAACGGTAGTCGACGTAATTATCGGAACCAATACTCAGGCGTTCGCGCAGAGTCAGAACATACCGTTCGTGTCGTATCTTGGAAAAGAGATAAATCCTATGACAATGCATTATTATTTCATGCTTGCGTCAACTGTAATGCTTGTTCTGATAGGAGGATTTGTCACGCTTAAATTTATCAGACCGAGGTTTGAGAAGCAGAAGTATATCGTCCCCGACGATATAAATATAAGTGATTTCAAGGTTACCGAAAAGGAGAAAAAGGCGCTCCTATGGTCGGGAGCGGGACTTTTGATATCATTGACAGCCGCCGTGTTCCTGGCTTTCGGACCTCTGAGAGAATATGTCGACGAGACAGGTAAAACCGTAACGCCTTTTCTTGATAATATAATTCTTATCATAACAATGGTATTTTTTATACCGGGAGTCTTTTACGGCTTCGCAATCGGAAAATTCAGAAATTCGTCCGACGCGGTAGCGGCTATGTCAAAGCAGATAGGCTCAATGGGCTACGTTATTGTGCTGACGTTTTTCTGTTATAACTTTTTGTCTCTTCTGACGTATTCTGATATAGGAACGTATATTACGTATATCGGCGCAAAGGGACTGCAGGCGATAGGCGCGGCGGATATGAGCTTTGTTCTGATAATAGGATTTATTATTATAACGGGAATAATCAATCTGTTTGTCGGCGGTTTAAGCTCAAAGTGGATGCTTCTGGGACCGATATTCGTACCGATGCTTTATCATGTCAACAGCTCGATGACGCCCGACGTCGTCGCCGCGGCGTACAGAATCGCCGATTCTTCCACAAATATTATAACGCCGCTTATGACTTACGCCGGAGCGGCGCTTATGTACATGAGAAAATATAAACCCGACTTCACAATGGGAAATCTTATCTCGGTAATGACGCCGTATTCCGTTGTGTTTATGGTATCGTGGACGGCGCTTCTTCTGGCGTTTATACTGTTTAAAATCCCTCTGGGATTTTAAAGTAATATATAAAATTACAGCGTTATAATCTTCTTTTTGCTACGGCGTTTGTCGCCGCGCAACGCGCCTGCAACGACGCGTGTTGTTCACCCCCTTCGGGAACCCCTTAAAACGGATCAGGGGGAACTTATCCCACGTTGGATCCCCCGCTTCTTCGTCAGCCGCAAGAAGAGCGGATACCGCGGCGTCTAAACTGTAATTTACAAAATATTCTGTTAAATATATTGTAATTCCCCGGATATATATGGTATACTTTTACTATACAATACAGAAGGGGATTTACTATATGATTTACAAATTCAAGCCGTATAAAAAAACGGAATTAGTAAGAAATCATCTTAATATGGGCGGCGCCAATCCGCGGGGGGAGCGGATTGACGTGACAAATTTATATTTTGAGCGCGGCTCAAAGCCGTGGCTGGCGGTAATGGGCGAATATCATTTTTCGCGCGCAAGCCGTTATGACTGGGCGCGTGAGCTGAGCAAAATGAAAGCGGGCGGAATCAATATAGTCGCGACGTATCTGTTCCGGATTTATCATGAGGAAATCGAGGGTGAGTTTGATTTTTCGGGCGACCGCGATATCCGGGCGTTTACGGAGGAATGTAAGAAAGCGGGACTTGACGTTGTTATAAGAATAGGTCCGTGGGCGCACGGCGAGTGCCGCAACGGAGGTTTGCCCGACTGGCTTCTGAAAAAGCCTTATAAGCTGCGTGACAACAACGCGGAATACATGGCTGAGACGCGCGTATGGTATGAAAAAATATACGAGCAGGTCAGAGGACTTTTCTATAAGGACGGAGGAAATATTATAGGCGTACAGCTTGAAAACGAGCTTGTGGATAACGCTTCTCACCTTGAGGCGTTAAAGAAACTCGCGGTTGAAATAGGATACGACGTTCCGCTCTACACTGTTACCGGCTGGAACAGCGCGGCGGGCGCGGAAATACCCGTGGACGAGACGGTACCCGTATTCGGCGGCTACTGCGAGGCGCCGTGGGAAAATCATATGAATAAGCTTGAACCGTCGCCGCACTATTTTTTCAACAGAATGAGAAACGATTCGGCGATAGGAACGGATTTAATCGAACAAAAGAACGGGAATAGCCGGCGGCTTCCGTATGAACGCTACCCGTTCGCGACATGCGAGCTGGGCGGCGGAATACAGGTTACGCATCACCGCAGACCGATTATAAAGCCGATGGACGTATACGCACTCTCCCTTGTGAAGCTCGGAAGCGGAAATAATCTGATAGGATATTATATGTATCACGGCGGTACAAACAAAATCGGAAAACTGTCAACGCTGAACGAGTCAAAGGCGACGGGTTATCCGAACGATTACCCGATACTCTCGTATGATTTTCAGGCTCCGCTGTCGGAGTACGGAGAGGTGAGAGAACAGTACGGACTGCTTAACATGCTTCATATGTTCGCCGCCGGTTTCGGCGATATAATCGCGCCTATGGAGGCTGTTGATTCGGAGGAAACGGTGGGGAGAAACGACGTTTCATCACTCAGATACGGTATGAGAACGGACGGTAAAAGCGGATTTGTTTTTATAAACCATTATCAGCGTCTTGACGTTCTTGAAAACGTGAAGGACGCCGTTATAGATACGGGTATTGTAAAATTTCCCGCTATAGACGTGTGCGGCGACGCGAGCTTTTTTATGCCGTTTAACATGAGAGCGGGTTCAAGCGTTCTTGAATACGCGACGTCTCAGCCGCTTTGCCGTGACGGCGATACATATTTCTTCGCGGCGGTTGACGGAATAAAACCCGAATACAAATTCACGGACGGAAGCGTATTTACTCCGGAAGCCGGATTAAATTCCGCGTTTGAGTATGGAGACGCGAAAATCGTTACGCTGACATGGAATCAGGCGAGGTATCTCAGAAAGCTCTCCGGAAAAATCTATATGGGACATGAATGTAATCTGTATGAATTTAACGGAGAAATTACGGCGGCGGAGGACGGCGGCTTTTCATATGCCGAATGGACGGGAGCGGCGTTTGAGGAAAAGACTGTAAAGAGGGCGTTCAGGCAGGCGCGTATTACGCTTGAAAAAACCTGCGAGCCGTTCGCTCCGCCGTACGGCGAGGAGCTTAATATCGGCGGTGAAAGAAAATGCGAGTGGTATAGGGTGACCGCTGACGGAGATGAAGGATTCGCCGAGATAAATTACATAGGCGATACGGCGCAGCTTTACGCCGACGGCTCTCTCGCGGCAGACGATTACTTTTACGGCAAGCCATGGAGAATTCCGTCAAGACTGATTTACGGTAAGGAATGTTATATTGCCGTATCTGAAATGAAGAACGATTTTTATAAGGAATTTTAAATATACAAATGGAAACGGGCGCGGCGAAATACGGTAAAATACGTATATTGCTACGCCCTGAGTTTATATATGAGATTTTAATTCAGCTCCATTTCAAATTCTTTGTTTCTGTCGCATACAATCATTCCGTCCCTGATTTCAAGCTCCGCGGCCTGAATTGACGTTCTGCGTTCTTCCGGCTTTGTGTCGTCAAGCATAGCGCCTTTTCTTTCGGGGTGTGTAAAATAGAATATGTACGCCCTGCCGCCGCATACGGCAACGTCGGCGTGATTTGCGATAACGCCGTCGTCCTCGCGCGTTCCGCCCTCCTGAAGGATGCGGCTTTTTTGTTTTGTCCAGCTTATGAGGTCGTCCGAATAATAAACGTCCAGCCCGTTCCAGCAGTCTGTTATCATCCTGTATTTTCCGCCGAACTCAAACACATTCGGACCTTCATGCGCCACATCGTCAACCGCGCAGCCGCGCACTTCCCAGTTATACAAATCATTGCTGTCGGCATAGTATGTATGCGAGCCGTGCGCCTCGTCCTTGTACCACATTCTGAAAACTCCGTCCGGCATACGGAACACGCATGCGTCAATAACCTTTTCGGAGGATAAATTGAGCTTGCTTTCAAAGCGCCAGTCGATAAGATTTTCCGAGGTGTAGTGAAGTATATAACGCGGATGCTTCCAGTCGGAGGGGATTCCCGGAACATAGCTTACATACATATGATATAAATCTCCGTGACGCAGTATCTCGGGCGCCCAGTAAGTGTTTCTGCCGCTTTCGTACTCAAGACCGCGGCAGACTCCGATATATTCCCATGAATTTCCTCTGTCCTTGCTTTCGGCGATTCCTATATCGCTGCCGTGTACCCACATAACGCCCTCCTCCTCGGCGTCGGCGCGGCGCGAGGTATAGAGCATATAGTGAGTTTTTGTTTCTTCGTTAAAAATAACAACAGGGTCTGACGCTCCGTTGTGAATCGGGTCCCTGAATAATGGCGCGTTTACCGTTTTCATGGCGGTTCCTCCCTTAAAAATTTATACATACATTATATATCAGAAAAATATTGCTGTCAATCGGCGTCCGGCGTAAAGATTCAAAAACGGCGCCAATAGACTGAATATTTTATTGCGATGTATTGCGACGGCGTTTTCTGTAAATACTACCAGGGTTGAAAATTAGTAAAAGCGCTTTAATTATTTTTAAAAAATCGGTTAAAAATAACAAAGGAAAAAATACAATAAAAAAACATTGAAAGAGGCGGCGAAATGTCTGAAATACTCGCGAAGGAAATAAAGAATATTTCCATAGCTACGGCTGTTATGGGAATAATACAGCTTATAATAACCGTACCTGCGGGATATTTCGGATATCCGGCCGCGCTGGGAACGCTTTTCGGATGTATTATTGCCGTCGCAAACTTCACGCTTATGGGAGTTATTTTGGAAAAATGCGTATCCGGCGGCAGAGGCGCTTCCGGACTTATGGGCTTCGGATATATCGCGAGACTTGCTCTTATTGCCGTGGTTGTAATATGGGCGATGAAAGCGGATTATCTGAATTATGTATGCGTTATAATTCCTCTGCTGTTTCCGCAGATTGCGGTATTTATAATAAATTTTGCGCGGAGGAAAGAAAGGAAAGCGGACGATAATGAACGGACCTGAGGTTAAATTTACAATACCGCTTTTCGGAGGAATCAAGGTAACGGAAAGCATAGTCAATATGTGGATAATAATGGCCGCGGTTACGGCGGCGTCTATATGGCTGACGCGCGGACTTAAAGCCGGAAATCCGTCAAAGAAACAGCTTGCCGCCGAAAAGCTTGTGGTAATGCTTCAAAGCCTTGTCGGCGATACCATGGGAAAAGGCTATTCTTATTTTGCGCCGTATATCGGTACGCTGTTCGCGCTCTCGATATTCGGAAGTCTTTCGTCACTGCTTACCATGCGTCCGTATACGGCGGATTTGAGCGTGATACTCTCGTGGACCATAACAACATTTCTTCTGATACAGGCTAATAATATAAAACATCACGGCGTTTTAGGCTGGCTCAAATCCTTTACCGAGCCGACGCCGTTTATAACGCCGCTGAACATAATAAGCGAGATAGCGAATCCCATATCGATGACTTTCCGTCATTTCGGAAACATTGCCGCGGGACTTGTAATAACATCTCTTGTATACGGCGGACTGGCGAGTCTGTCGTCGGCGCTGCTTTCGTGGATACCAAATGATTTTCTCGCTTCAATACCGATTTTGCAGGTCGGTCTGCCTGCTGTACTGTCAATATATTTTGACTTGTTCACCGGCTTTTTACAGGCGTATATAATCTGTATGCTGACTATGGCGTTTATAAAAATGAGCGGCGAGTAATTCAGGCAAAAACCGCCCATCTTGCCGCTTTTTGACGAGGGGCGGTATATCCATACGGCTCCGTCGTCCGCAAAGCAGCGACCTGAGCGGTTTTATCACTGAATTACAGCGAAAAAGAGGCTAAAACCGCCCATATTAACATGAAAATAAATATAAAAAGGAGATAAGAAAAATGGAAAAAGCAATTGTTTTAGCCGCGTCGGCAATAGGCGCGGGACTTGCAATGATAGCGGGCGTCGGACCGGGTATAGGACAGGGATTTGCCGCGGGTAAAGCCGCGGAGGCGGTAGGACGTCAGCCGGAGGCTAAGGGCGCGGTTACGTCGACAATGCTGTTCGGCTGCGCGGTGGCGGAGTCGACAGGTATTTACGGACTTGTCGTTGCGCTTATACTTCTGTTTGCAAATCCTCTTATAGGACTTCTCTGATAAAAACATTAAAGGGGAAGGAGCGACGGAAGTGAAGGAATATCTGCAGTTTGTAACGATAGACGTATGGACGGTGATTTTTGCATGGGTAAATCTTCTCATCCTGTTTCTGCTTTTAAAGAAGTTTCTGTTTAAGCCTGTTAACAAAGCGCTCTCAGACCGCGCCGAGGAAATAGAAGACCTTTACAAGGCGGCGGAGGACGCCGGCTCCGAAGCGCGCAGATTTAAGAGCGAGTATGAAAAAAAGCTCTCCGACGCAAAATCCGAGGCGGACAGAATTATAAAAACAGCGGTTGAAAAGGCTAATATGCGTTCCGGCGCGATTACTGCTCAAGCGAACGAGTCGGCGAAAAAGCTCATGGAAAAATCAATGAAACAGATTGAACAGGATAAGAAAAACGCCGTCAATGAAGCGAGAGGCGACATTGTTTCTCTGGCGGTTGACGCGGCTGAAAAAATTATCGGAAAACAGTTCAGCGCCGATGACGACGAGAAATTGATTTCCGATATTATTGACAGAATTTAGGTGATGAAAAATGCAGGAAGTAAAAGTATACGGAAAATCACTCTACAGCCTTGCGGACGAGGAGAACGCCGCCGAAAAAATACTATCCGAGCTGCGTTTTGTATCGGAGCTTTTTAAGGAGCATCCCGATTATGTAAAAATACTCGATTCGCCTCAGATTGACAGAGACGACCTTATGGAGATGCTCAATCAGGATTTTTTTTCGCGTGTGAGCAGATACACGCTGAATTTTCTGAAAATTCTTTGTGAAAAGCGTATGGCGCATCATCTTGACGCGTGTCTTAGCGAATACGAGAAGCTATATAATGAAGACGGCAATATAAAGATTGCGACGGTGACTACGGCGAGAAGCATGAGTGAGGAAATCGTGAATAAGCTTGTCGCAAAGCTTGAGGGAAAAACAGGCGGAAAGATAGTTTTAAAGCGCAGGGTGGATAAAAAGTGTATCGGCGGCATTATAATTGAAGCCGACGGCATGAGGATCGATTCAAGTATAAAATCAGAGCTTAAGAATATAAAAACGGCGATGATAAACGATTGACACAGGAGTACGAGATGCAGGATTTAAGCAAGATTATAAAGGAGCGTATAAAGAATTACGAAAGTGTGATAAACGAAACGGAGACCGGCTATATAATAGAGGCCGGCGACGGAATCGCGCGTATACACGGACTTACAAATTGTATGTCGGGCGAGCTTATAGAGCTTGACGGCTCGGTTATGGCGATGGCAATGAATCTTGAAGAGGACAACGTGAGCGCGGTCATTCTCGGTTCCGGCACAGGCATAAAAGAGGGAGGCGGCGCTAAGAGAACGGAACGGGTTGTAAACGTTCCTGTCGGCGATGCGCTTATAGGAAGAGTTGTTGACGCGCTCGGAAATCCGATTGACGGCAAGGGCGAGGTTGACGCAAATGAATACCGTCCGGTCGAGTCTCCGGCGTCGGGAATCATAGAGCGTAAATCGGTAAGCGCGCCGCTGCAGACAGGTATAAAGGCTATCGACTCGATGATACCGATAGGCAGAGGTCAGCGCGAGCTCATAATAGGCGACCGTCAGACAGGTAAAACATCAATCGCCATAGACACGATAATCAATCAGAAGGATTCGGGAGTTATATGTATATACGCCGCAATAGGGCAGAAGCGTTCGACTGTCGCGTCAATAGTAAACACGCTTGAGAAAGCGGGCGCGATGGATTATACGATTGTTGTTTCGGCGACGGCGTCGGAAGCGCCCGCGCTTCAGTATATCGCGCCGTACGCCGGCTGCGCCATGGGCGAGTATTTTATGTATAAGGGAAAGGACGCTCTGATAATATATGACGATTTGTCGAAGCACGCTGTCGCGTACAGAGAGCTGTCTCTGCTTTTAAGACGTTCTCCGGGACGCGAGGCGTATCCGGGCGACGTCTTCTATCTTCATTCAAGGCTGCTTGAAAGAGCGGCGAGACTGTCCGATGATTTGGGCGGGGGCTCGCTTACGGCGCTGCCGATAGTAGAAACGCTCGCCGGCGATGTTTCGGCGTATATTCCGACAAATGTAATTTCGATTACGGACGGGCAGATTTTTCTTGAAACGGAGATGTTCCACTCGGGAATAATGCCGGCGGTAAATCCCGGCATAAGCGTGTCGCGAGTCGGCGGAAACGCGCAGATTAACGCGATGAAAGAGGTCGCGGGCGGCTTGAAGCTCGCGTACTCGCAATACATCGAGCTTCAGGCGTTCGCGCAGTTCGGTTCTGATTTGGACGCCGATACGAAAAAGCGTCTCGCGAAGGGCGAGAGAATTGTGGAGGTTTTGAAGCAGGACAGAAGCGCTCCGGTAAGAGTCGGATTGCAGGTGGCGATAATTTACGCCGTCGTAAACGATATGCTTGAGGATGTGGCTGTAGATAAAATACGCGGTTATGAGAAAACGCTGTTCGAGTATATCGAAAATAAAGCGCACGATATATTGGATGAAATTGAAACTGTCGGCAGCCTGAGCGGCGAAACGGAGAGAAAATTAAAAGAGGCTGTTGAGAAATGTAAACTTTAATCTATCCGAAAGGAGCGTATCATGTCTGCATCATCAATGAAGACGATAAAAAACAGAATAAAGAGTATCCGCTCGACGATGCAGATAACGAAGGCGATGGAGCTTGCGGCAGCTTCAAAAATGCGCACGGCGTTGGAGAGGACAGAGCGTTCAAAGCCGTATTTTAACATACTACGTGAGACGCTCGACGATATCGCTAAGGATAACAGGGATTTTACATCAGTCTTTACGCGAGAGCGCGAGGGTAGAACGTGCCGTATCGTAATTGCAGGCGACAGAGGACTCGCAGGAGGCTATAACCATAACCTTTTCAACTCTCTTGACGCTGATAAGGACGATATAATTTTCCCGATAGGCAAAAAGGCGGCGGAGTACTTTTACAAATCGGAGATTTACACAACCGAATATGTGAAAGCGGCGGATATAAAAATATCCGACTGTCGCGCGATAGGAAAAATTCTCGCGGACTCGTATGAAAAAGGCGAATTTACAAGGCTGACGCTGTCGTACACGAGCTTTGTGAACGCGCTGACGCAGGAGCCGAAAACGGTGAATATGCTTCCCGTAAAGGTTGAGCATACAAAAGAGGGAATGAAAAATATAAACTACAGTCTTATAATATACGAGCCGGATGCTGAAACGGCGTTTCGGGAGATAATACCGAGCTATCTTTCGGGTATGATATACGGCGCGGTATCAGAGTCGGTAGCGTCGGAGCTATCGGCAAGACGAAACGCCATGGAGTCCGCGACGGACAACGCTTCCGCCATGATAGACAGTCTGAGCCTTGAGTATAACAGGGCGAGACAGGCGTCAATAACGCAGGAGCTGACGGAGATAGTTTCGGGCGCGGAGAATTTGCTGTAAGGAGAAGTTATGAGTAATACAGGAAAAATAATTCAGATAATAGGTCCGGTACTGGACATAAAATTTGACGGCGCTCCGCCGAACGTTTTAAACGCGGTAGAAATAAAGCATAACGGAAAAAAACTTGTTGCGGAGGTTGCGCAGCATGTGGGAGGCAATGTCGTAAGATGTATTTCCATGGGCGCGACGGACGGACTTGTGCGCGGCATGGAAGCGGTTGACACGGGACAGGGTATAACGGCGCCGGTGGGAGATAAGACGCTCGGCAGAATATTCAATGTGTTGGGTGAGGCGGTTGATAATATTCCCTCTCCCGAAACTGAGGAGAAATGGTGTATACACAGGAATCCGCCGTCATATTCCGACCAGAACCCGACAGAAGAGATTCTTGAAACAGGTATAAAAGTCGTCGACCTTATCGCGCCTTACGCGAAGGGCGGAAAAATCGGTCTTTTCGGAGGCGCGGGCGTAGGCAAAACAGTGCTTATAATGGAGCTGATTAATAATATAGCCAAAGAACACGGCGGTATCAGCGTATTCGCCGGAGTCGGCGAGAGAACAAGAGAGGGAAACGACCTTTATAACGAGATGAAGGAATCGGGCGTTATAAGTAAAACGGCGCTTGTGTACGGTCAGATGAACGAGCCGCCCGGCGCGAGAATGAGAGTTGCGCTTACGGGTCTTACGATGGCGGAGTATTTCAGGGACCGCGCTCATCAGGACGTTCTGCTGTTCATAGATAACATTTTCCGTTTTACACAGGCAGGCTCCGAGGTCAGCGCGCTTATCGGACGCATACCGTCCGCAGTCGGATATCAGCCGACGCTTTCAACGGAAATGGGCGCTCTTCAGGAGAGAATTACTTCCACGAAGAACGGCTCGATAACGTCTATTCAGGCGGTTTACGTTCCTGCCGACGACTTGACCGACCCGGCTCCCGCGACGACCTTTGCTCATCTTGACGCTACAACGGCGCTGTCGCGAAAGATTGCGTCCCTTGGTATTTATCCGGCGGTTGACCCGCTCGAGTCAACTTCGAGGATACTGACGCCCGACATTGTAGGCAGGGAGCATTACGAAACGGCGAGGGCTGTGCAGCGTATTATTCAGCGTTATACCGAATTACAGGACATAATCGCAATAATGGGTATGGATGAGCTTTCACAGGAGGATAAAAACACGGTAAACCGCGCGAGGAGAGTTCAGAGATTTTTGTCGCAGCCGTTTTCCGTAGCCGAGCAGTTTACCGGTATACGGGGAAGGTATGTGCCGATAAATGAGACAGTGCGCGGATTTAAAGAAATCGTTGAGGGTAAGTGCGACGATATTCCCGAATCGTGCTTCCTGTTCGCGGGAACGATAGACGAGGTTCGTAAAAAAGCTAAATCAATGAAAGGATAAGACAATGAAAACATTTCATTTGCGGATAGCGACGCCCGACGGACTTATATTCGACTCCGGGGCGCTGGAAATCCTTGTTCGTACAACCGAAGGCGACGTCGGGATTTTAGGCGGACACGCCGATTACGCCGCTCCGCTCGGCGTCGGGACAGCGAGAGTGACAATTGAGAACGGGGACGCCAAAACAGCCGTCTGCTCGGGAGGACTTCTCAGCGTAAAGGACGGCGTAGCGAGGGTTGTCGCGGATACGTTTGAATGGGCGGACGATACTGATATTGAGAAGACAAGAAGAGCCGAGGGTATAGCGAACCAAAAAACGCCGTCGTGATATTTGCCGCAAGCGTTTGCTTTAGGCGGCGCGTTCTGTTCAAAAGATTGACTTTACGAAAGTAATCGTGGTATTGCGCTTATGGATTTTAGAAAAAAATCATGACATAAAAAAGACCAAGACTAACTAAAACATAGGTTTTAAGATAATCTCAGCCTATTTATAACTGGAGGAAAGGATGGGATTCGAACCCACGGATGCGTTAACATCACAGCATTTCCA
>CAYRSG010000019.1:0-30245 GCA_964426905.1 uncultured Clostridium sp.
TTTCACAGGATATTTTCATTTACAGATTGCACCACAACTATTGACAAAGAGCCATAATAATTGTAGGGGCGGTCCTTACGGTCCGCCCCTACGGTATCGTTTAAATTATTTGCATATTTTATTTGGTTTCTAAAATTTTATCAATACTCGCGAGCTTTACGCAGGTTACAAAAATCCCGCACGCCTGTTTTAATTCCTCCGTTGACGGATATGTCGGCGCGATACGGATATTGGAATCGTGCGGGTCCTTGCCGTACGGATATGTCGCGCCCGCCGCGGTCATAATTACGCCCGCGTCCGCGCACATTCCCACTACCTTCTTCGCGCAGCCGTCCATTGTGTCAAAGCCTATGAAATAACCGCCGTTCGGTCTGGTCCATGAAGCTATGCCGAGACCGCCGAGTTCTGAGTCAAGCGTTTCAAGAACAGCCTCAAACTTAGGTCTTATAATCGCCGCGTGCTTCTTCATATGCTCCAGCATTCCGTTGAAGTCTCCGAAAAATCTCGAATGACGAAGCTGGTTGAGCTTATCATGTCCGATTGTCTGCACCTTCATCTGATTTTTTATAAACTCAAGATTAGCCTTCGACGCCGAAATCGCCGCTATGCCCGAACCGGGGAAAGTTACCTTTGACGTCGAACAGAACTTGAATACCATATCGGGATTGCCCGCCTTATCACATTCCTCAAGTATTTCAAGGATATGATCCTGCCTGTCCTCGTATAAATGATGTATGCAGTATGCGTTGTCCCAGTAAATTCTGAAATCCTTCGCCGCCGGCTTCAGTCTCGCGAATCGTCTTACCGTTTCATCGGAATAGGTAATTCCGGACGGGTTTGAATATTTCGGGACGCACCAGATGCCCTTTATCGCGTCGTCCTTTGATACCAAATCCTCCACCATATCCATATCGGGTCCCTGCGGAGTCATAGGCACATTTATCATTTCAATACCGAAAAACTCGGTTATCGCGAAATGTCTGTCGTATCCCGGTACGGGACAAAGAAATTTTACCTCGCCGAGCTTCGCCCACGGGGTTGAACCCATTACGCCGTGCGTCATCGAACGCGCAACCGTATCGTACATAACGTTAAGGCTTGAGTTGCCGTATATTATTATATTATCAACGGGACACTCTATCATGGCGCTCAGAAGTCTTTTCGCCTCGATTATACCGTCGAGAACACCGTAATTTCTGCAGTCAACGCCCTGCTCGCCAATCATGTCGTCGCCCTTAAATTCGCTTATCATACCGAGCGAAAGATCAAGCTGCTCGGTGTTCGGCTTTCCTCTTGACATGTCAAGCTTCAGTCCCAAAGCTTTCATTTCATCATATTTAGCCGCGACCTTTTCGCGTTCTTTCAGCAATTCTTCCTTTGTCATTTCATCATATGTCATTAAAATCACTCCCAATAATCAATCGCTTTTCCTAACAGTATATCACAATAACATTCCCGCGTCAATCCGCAAAAACATAAATTCCCGATTTTTATCCCGTCTTATTGCGTCGTCCGCGCGCGGCGATACAATAATAATATAAAGGGAAAACAAAGCGGAACGATATTCTTTCTCGTAACAGCTCCTAAACCCCTTTTAAAAATTCATCAATCAAAACCTTCGCTTCCCCGAACGGATTTTCACCGCCGACGTAATGTATACGCTCGTCGCGGCGGAACCAAGTAAGCTGACGCTTCGCGTACCTGCGCGAGCTTTGCTTTATAAGCTCTTTTGTTTCCGCAAGACTCATCTTTCCGTCAAGACAGTCCATAACCTCTTTATAGCCTATTCCCTGCATGGAGTTAAGCGCCTTTGTATACCCCATATCCATAAGGCTCTTTACCTCGTCGAGCAGTCCTTCTTCAAACATTGCGTCGACTCTGCGGTTTATCCTTCCGTACAGCTCCTCCCTGTTCCGGTCAATACACAGCATAAGCGGTCTGTAACGGCTTTTCGCTCTTTTTGTTTCCTCCTGATGCTGAGAAATCGGCTTGCCGGTTATTTTGTAAAACTCAATCGCGCGTATTATACGGCGCAGATTATTCGGATGAAGCCGTCCCGCCGAAACCTCGTCAAACTCCGCGAGCATTTCAAGCAGATATTCACTTCCCTTTTCCTCTGCGGTTTTACGCAAGCCTTCACGCAGCTCATAATCGGTATCCATTTCCCCGAAGGTCACATCATTCACAACGGAATTTATATAAAGTCCCGTTCCGCCCGCCATAATTGCGGTTTTGCCGCGCGAGCGTATATCCGCGATAACGCTGTGCGCCATTTCGGTATAATCCGCAACGCTGAATTCCGTATCCGGCTCAAGAAAGTCAATCAAATGATGAACCGCGCGTTTTCTTTCCTCCGCCGTCGGCTTTGCCGCGCCGATATCCATGTATTTATAAATCTGCATACTGTCGGCGTTTACAATCTCGCCGCCGGTATATTCCGCAATATCTATCGCGAGACCCGTTTTACCCGAAGCCGTGGGTCCCGCGACGACTATAAGGGGTATTTTAGACAATTCTCTTAAACTCCTTTTCAATTTCCTTTTTACTCATTGTTACGATTATCGGTCTGCCGTGCGGACATGTATTTATATTTTTCAGTCTAAGCACGCTTCTTACAAGATGCTCCATTTCCGCCGCGCTCATTTTCATATTAGCCTTAACCGCCGCCTTACACGCTATAGTATACAAAAGCCTTTCATACTTTTCGGTTATAAGCTCGTTTTTAAGCTCCTCGCCCTGCGACAAAAGCTCCAGTATCAGCGGTTCTACCTCCCCAAGCTCCGCTTCGCCCGGCGCGCTTCTTATTATTACGGCGTCCTCGCCGAACTCCTCCGACTCGAATCCGATATCGTCAAGGAGCTTTTTATTTTCTCTGTACGCCGTCATTTCACTGCCGGTGAGATTTACGATTACAGGCTCTATAAGCATCTGCGACATAACATTTTTAGACGCCATATCCGCTTTAAGCTCCTCGTACTTCAGTCTCTCGTGAGCGGCGTGCTGGTCGACTATCATCATTTCATCGCCCTTTTCGGCAATTATATATGAATCAAAAACCTGACCGACAATCTCAAAATATTCATCGGTAAATACCGTCTCTTTTTCCGCCCCGTCATTTTCCGGCGCATATTGCTCCGTCTCTGTTTTAGCGTCCCCTCTGTCAGGTATAAGCGGCTTCGGTTCCGCTTTCGGCGACGCGACGGATACAAATCTGGAAGAAGGAAAATCCGGCCGCGGCTTTCTTTTTATAAAATCGGGCTTTTCGTCCGTTTTAACGCCGGCAATTTTAGCGTCCCCATTACTTTTAGCGTCCCCGTTGTTTTTAGCGTCCCCGTTACTTTTCAGAAAGTGATTAACTCTCGGATTATATGAATCCGTCTCGGGACGCTTCATCATGTTTTTGGGCAGAGCGTCGGCCATATCCGAAAGATTAAGCCGCTCCTTTGGCGTGTCGCGTTTAAATTCCTCCGTCTCCCTCTCGATTTTCGGCACGTTCGGTATCTCATACAACGCGTTTTTGACGCCGTAATACACCGCGTTATAGACCGCCTTTTCATTTGAAAACTTAACCTCCATTTTAGTCGGATGAACGTTTATGTCAATCTGCGACGGATTTATATCAATATTTAAAACCGCCATAGGAAACTTTCCTATCATTATCTGATTTTTATACGCGTTCTCGAGCGCGGCAATTATCGTATTGCTCTTTATATATCTTTTATTCACAAAAAAGCTCTGATAATTGCGCTTAGGTCTTGCGAGAGTACCCTTGCCTATAAGTCCGCTGACCTTCACGCCGTCGACCTCGTACTCTACCTGAATAGTCCCGTTGGCGTAATCCTTTCCGTAAACCGCGTAAACCGAATTTTTAAGCGAGCTGTCGCCGGGCGAAAACAGCTTTTCTTTTCCGTCGGCAGTCAGCTTAAAGGATATTTCGGGATGCGCGAAAATAAACCTCGACATTATATCCGTTATATATCCCGTTTCCGTTGCGTCCTTTTTCAGAAATTTAAGACGCGCGGGAGTGTTATAAAAAAGCCGTTCCACGGAAATCGAAGCGCCGTTCGGAACGCCCGCTTCTTCGGAAGAAAGTATCTCTCCGCCTCTGCACGTTACGCAAACGCCCGTTTCATCCTCGACGCGCTTTGTATAAAGCTCCGCTTCGCTGACCGCGCCTATACTTGAAAGCGCTTCTCCGCGGAAACCGAGCGTATATATCGCGTCAAGGTCTCCGCTTGTCCGAATTTTACTCGTAGCGTGACGCAGGAAGCAAATTTTCGCATCCTCCGCGCTCATTCCGACGCCGTTGTCGCTGACGCGCATATATTCGATTCCGCCTTTTTTTATTTCAACGGTAATAAGACTTGCTCCGGCGTCAATGCTGTTTTCCACAAGCTCCTTTATAACGCTTGCCGGACGCTCGACAACCTCGCCGGCGGCTATCTTGTCGGAAACCTCCGTATCAAGCACATGAATTTTTCCCATTTTATATCTCCTTAGCTTTATTTGACAATTCAAACAACTTATTCATCGCCTCAATCGGCGTAAACGTAGTAACGTCCATTTCTTTAAGCTCATCGGCGATTTCATTCGCGATACTGTCGCCGAAGTCCATCTGATTTGTCGTTTCTTCCTTCTTTTTTGTATGCTCGACGACTATTTCATTATTTTCTATCTTTTTCAGAATTTTCTTCGCGCCGTTTATAACCTCTTTCGGAACGCCCGCGAGAGCTGCCGCCTCGATACCGTAGCTGTCGTCCGCGCCGCCGCGCACAATCTTGCGCAGGAAGGTAATATCGTCGCCGCGCTTCTTTACGGCGACGCGGTAGTTCTTCACGCCGTCAAGCTTCTCCTCAAGCTCCGTAAGCTCGTGATAATGCGTAGCGAAAAGCGTTTTCGCTCCGATTTTGCGCTTGTTGTGGACGTATTCCGCAACAGCCCATGCTATTGAGAGACCGTCGAACGTACTCGTACCCCTGCCTATTTCGTCCAGAATTATAAGCGATTTGTCCGTTGCGTTTTTCAATATATGGCTTACCTCTGTCATTTCAAGCATAAACGTGCTCTGACCGGACGCGATATCGTCCGACGCGCCGACGCGCGTAAAAATCTTATCGACGACTCCTATCTTCGCAGACTTCGCGGGAACGAAGCTGCCTATCTGCGCCATCAACGTTATCAGCGCAACCTGACGCATATATGTCGACTTGCCCGCCATGTTCGGTCCGGTTATAATCAGCATTCTGTCGGAATCGGTGTTTAAAAGCGTGTCGTTGGGCACAAACATAGTTTTGCGCGACATTTTCTCGACTACGGGGTGTCTTCCCTCCGTTATTTCGATTTTGCCGTTTTCGGATATTTCGGGCATAGTGTAGTTATTCTTGCACGCCGTCTGCGCAAGCGACAGCAGCGCATCCGTTTTGGCGATGACGTCGGCCGCCCGCTTTAACCTCTCGATTTCATCCGCGACGCTCTTTCTCACCTGCTCGAAAACATAACTCTCAAGCGATATTATTTTTTCCGACGCGCCGAGAATAGCGTTCTCTATTTCCTTCAGCTTCGGCGTTATATATCTCTCGCAGTTCGCGAGCGTCTGTTTTCTTATATAATAGTCCGGCACATCCTTTATGTTCGACTTCGTGACCTCGATATAGTAGCCGAATACCTTGTTGTAGCCGACCTTGAGCTTACTTATTCCCGTCGCCTCGCGTTCCTCGCTTTCGAGAGACGCAAGCCACTTTTTTCCGTCGCGCATAGCGATACGAAGCTTGTCTATCTCCTCGCTGAAGCCTGTTTTTATAACGCCTCCGTCACGCAGAATTGCCGGCGAATCGTCGTCGACGGCGCGGTTTAACAAATCGCATACATCCTCAAGCAAATCGAAATTCTCGCGCATCTGAGACAGCATCGGGGATTTTACGCCGCTTAACGCGTATTCAAGAGAGGGAAGCTTTAAAAGCGTCATTTTAAGCGCGATTAAATCTTTAGGCGTAACCGTCCCAAGCGACACGCGGCTTATTATACGCGAAATGTCGTACGTTCCGCCGAGGGCTTCCGCCAAATCGTCGCGGAGCATAATATTATCCGCGAGTTCTTTTACGGAATACAGCCTTTTATTTATCTCTACCGGATTAAGGAGAGGCTTTTCCACCCACTGCTTCAAAAGCCGCGCGCCCATTGAAGTTTGAGTATTATCCAGAACCCACAAAAGCGAGCCGCGCTTCGACTTGTCGCGCATCGTTTCCGTTATTTCAAGATTTCGACGCGTATTCACGTCGATATCCATATATTGATTTACCTCATATGTATTTATCGTATTTATATATGTAAGACTTGTCTTCTGAGTATGCTCCAGATACTCCAGCATTGCGCCGACGGCGCGCACGGAATACGGCTTTTCGGCGAGCTTAACCTCTCCGAGCGCGGTTTTATTGAACTGCCTGAGTATTTTATTGACAAACGCCGGATTTTCAAAAAACTCATCCGTACACTCGTCGGGGGAAATATGAAAGCGCAGCTCGGACTGTTCCGATATTTTTTCCGCCGCCGCGGAATTTACAAGTATTTCCTTAGGCTCATAGCGCGCGATTTCATTGAGAGCTTCGTCCGCGCCGTTAACTTCGGTAGTGTAGATTTCACCGGTTGAAATATCGGACGCCGCGAAACCGTAAACGTCGTTTTTGCAGTAAATGACCGCGAGATAATTATTTGTCTTTTCATCGAGAAGCTCCTCGTCGATAACCGTTCCCGGTGTAACAACGCGTATAACCTCGCGCTTTACAATACCCTTCGCTGTTTTCGGGTCCTCTACCTGCTCGCATATCGCCACCTTATATCCCTTTTCAATCAGCTTTGCGATATAAACCGACGCGCTGTGAAAAGGAACGCCGCACATAGGCGCGCGTTCCGCAAGTCCGCAGTCCTTACCCGTAAGCGTTATCTCGAGCTCTCTCGACGCCTTTATGGCGTCGTCAAAAAACATCTCATAAAAATCACCCAGCCTGTAAAACAAAATACTGTCCGGATATTCTTCCTTCGTCTTCAGATACTGAGTCATCATGGGAGTCATCTGCTCTTTTGCCATCTCGCTTTTCTCCTTGTCCGTGATAATCTTCTTTGCTGTAATTTTACATTTATTTCAGCAATATGTCAAGTGGTGTAAGACATATAAACCGCGGCGTATATCCGATTATATTTGATTATATCCAAAAAGGAGCCGCGCATTTTGCCGCGGCTCCTTTGCATTATTTGCCGTATCTTGAATTTGAGCCTTTTGTTTCGCGGTCGACTCTTTCCGTTCTTGAGGCGTTTCTGTCCGGCGTGCGGGTTCCCGTTTCGTTTTCGGGAGTCTCGCGCTGTCTCGAGTGTTTAAGCTGCTGAATACGTCTTTTCCTCTCGCGCTTCTTTTTCTGTCGCCTTGCAAAAAATATCAGGATTATGAGCAGTATCGCGGGAATAAAGAAGAACGGACTTGTTACGATCTTAAGAATAATATTCAGCGCGTGAATAATATTGTTCCTCTCGACGTCGTTTGCGGCGATAAGATTAGCCGAGCCCACAGGTATTCCTTTATAAGAATATGTTACGGTACCGAGTATATCGCCTTTTTTTATAGGCGCGTATATACGCTCCGGCATATCGACGGACGGCGTAACCTCGTCGGAGCTGTCCTCTTTGTTCGGGATAAGCGCCGAAACCTCGTTTTCAACCGTTACGGCGACGCGCATATCGTTCTTAGCCTCGTAAACCTTTGAGTCGGAAATTATATCCCCGACCGCCGCGAGCGGCTTGTGGACGTAATTGTCAAAGCCGAAATTAAACAACGCTTTTGTGTCTATATAGGAATACGCCTGCTCCTTTGTATCGACGTCGTTGCAATTCATGACTATCGCCATAAGCTCGGTGTCGTTATACGCTGCCGCGGATACAAGACAGTAACCCGCCTGCGAGGTGTGACCCGTTTTTATACCGATTGCGAGCGGATAGTAATAGTAAGTCGAACGCGCCGTGCTCAAAAACAGATTTGTGTTTACAAGCGTGCGCTCAAGCGAGTATTTATTCGTAGGCGGAATCTTTTGGATAGCCGTCTTAACAATTTCACGGAATTGCTCGTTCTTCATAGCGTATTTCGCAAGCTTCGCGAGGTCGCGGGTCGTGGTGTAATGATTATCGTCATGAGAGCCGCAGGGATTGGCGAAATGCGTGCCGGTCATACCGAGTTCCTGCGCCTTTTGGTTCATCTGCTCGACAAACGCGTCCATAGAGCCGGCAAGATGCACCGCGATTACGTTCGCGGCATCGTTGGCGGACTGCACAAGCATCGCGTACATAAGCTGTTCCATAGTGAGATTCTCGCCGACAAGAATTCCTATCTGCGAATCCTCAAGCGTAATGTCTTTAATCGCTTCATACGGAGCGGTAACAACGTCCTCCATATTGCCTGTTTCAAGCGCAATAATACCCGTCATAATTTTCGTCGTACTCGCGGGGTAAACGCGATCGTCCAGGTTTTTACTGTACAGGACGCGTCCGGACTGCATATCCATCAGGAGCGCCGTTTGGGCGTACTGTACTTTGGGAGGAGTCAGCGACGGATCCTCCATCGTTAAGCCCGCCTCAAGCTGAGAAGCGCTTTGTTCGGAGGAGTCCGAGCCGTCTGAGGAGGACGAGTCTTCGGAAGATGATTTTGACGGCGGCGTTTCATTGCCGCTTTCATCGTCGCTTTCGCTTTCATCTTCAGATGAGCTGTTCGATTCACCGGTAGGCTTGGGACTTACGGTACTGCCGTCCGAGGTTACTGTCTTTGTCGTTCCGTCAAGCGAGGTTACGGTTGATGTGGACGCGTCCGGAGTGGGCGTCGGAGCGGCGTAAGAAACCGACAGCGACGCGAGCGGCACATATACCGCGAGAAGTAAGGAAATCAGCCTTTTCTTTTTCATTATAAATTCATTGCCTCCATTTTTTTCTTTTCATAATTATATCTCAATATACTATTATACAGAAATAATAATTACAATGCAATAAAATTTTCTTTAAATTTGTAAAAAAATCTGGAAAAAAGAAATATTTATGGTATACTATAGTATAGAAAGACAGATTATAGTTTGTTCGCTGTAATGTTAAATACAAATACGTCAACGGGGTTTTATTATGCTTGTTTTGAACAAAAAAGCAAAAATACTTCTTTTTGCGGTGATTTTTGCGGCGATTGCCGCTGCGGGAACTGTTATAGAGCGGTTTGAGCGGGATGCGTTTATAGCGGAAACGGTCGCCGTAAACGACGGGGCGCCGTATGTTTCGGAAAGCGAAAGCGTTATCGAGGGAAAAATAAACATAAACTCGGCGCGAGTAGAGGAGCTTGACAAGCTCAAGGGCATAGGCGAGGCTATGAGCGAAAGAATTATAAAATACCGCGAGGAAAACGGTCCTTTTATGTCAATCGAGGAAATTATGAAGGTTTCAGGGATAAGCGAGAAAAAATTCGAGGATATAAAGGACTATATATGCGCGGAATAAATTTAAATTTTTTTAAATATACTATGTATAGAATATTCTGACAGCCCAGAGTATTGAAAGGGATGGAAACAAATGAAAATTTTAGTGGTAGACGACGAAAAGCTTTTGGTAAAAGCCACAAAGTTCAATTTGGAGCAGGAAGGCTACAGCGTGGCGACGGCGTTTGACGGCGAGGAGGCGATACGTCTCGCGCATGACAATACAATAGATTTAATTCTGCTCGACCTCATGCTTCCGAAGGTGGACGGGTTTACCGTGTGCAGAACAATCCGCGGCTTCTCAAACGTGCCGATTATCATGATAACGGCGAAAAGCGAGGACATAGACAAGATACTCGGTCTCGAGTACGGAGCCGACGACTATATAACGAAGCCGTTTAATATACGCGAGGTGACGGCGAGAATCAAAGCGATACTGCGCCGCGTCAATCCCGCGCCCAAGAGCGAAAAGGACAAGCTGATTATTTCGGGAGATATAACGCTTGATTATAATTTCAGAAGAGTCATTATAAACGACAAAGCGATCGAGCTTACAAGCAAGGAGTTTGACCTTCTGGAGCTTTTTATGCGCAATCCCGGAAAGGTTTACACAAGAGAAAATCTGCTTGATATCGCATGGGGATTTGATTATCCCGGCGATGTGCGCACGGTGGACGTGCATATAAGAAGGCTTAGGGAGAAGATTGAGAAAAATCCCGCTGAGCCCGCTTATATAAAGACGAAGTGGGGTGTGGGATATTACTATAAAAAAGACTAAGCTTGCGGAAAAAATAAGGAATATGACAAGCTCGATGCGTTTTACGATGATAGCGACATACCTGGCGATCATCGTAACAACGCTTGTTTTGATGAGCGTTTACATACTGGGTCTTCTGAGCGAGAGCCTTTACAGCGCGGAGACGATTAACATGTTCGCGAAAGCGAATATTATTTCCGAAACAATCGCCGAGACATGGGGAAAGGATAATTCGGCGACGGCGGGCGATAAGTTTTCCGGCGTTGTAGACCGTTCTCTTGCAGGTACAAATATAAGGGGCGTCGTCACGAATACGTCGTACACTGTTTTTTACGACACAAACAGCGAATCGCAGCTTGTTGGAAAGGTATTCATGCGCGACGTTTTAAAGCGCGCGCTTGACGGCGAGCAGGCCGAGCTTATAACCGACGGTGAAAATGATATGCGTCTTATAAGCGTCGCGGTACCCGTTAAAAACGGCGCGGATATAATAGGCGGAGTGTATCTCGCCGAATCGGTTAACGCTATCGACGATACGATAAACTCAACAAGAACCAGTCTTATCGTGTTCAGCGCGCTTATTATAATTCTTATCGGCATGCTGAGTCTCGGAATGAGCTATATCGTCACGTCTCCGCTTGAGGAATTTACGGCGGTGGCGAGAGAAATTTCAAAGGGCAATTTTTCCATGCGCGTAAGCGTTAAAGGACGCAGCGAAATTTCGCAGATGGGCGAAACGCTTAATTATATGTGCGACGAGCTTGAGCTTTTGGAGGAGAAAAGGCGGAAATTCGTTTCGGACGCGTCGCACGAGCTGAAAACGCCGATGGCGGGAATAAAGCTGATATGCGACAGTCTTGTTGCGGCGGAAAATCCCGACAAGGAGGTTGTAAAGGAATTTTTGTCGGATATGTCGGATGAGGTCGACAGACTTACGAGAATAGTGGAGAGACTTTTGGTGCTGACAAAGCTCGACGCGGGCGGAACCTCTCTGAAGCTTGAGGAAACCGATATAAAATCGCTTATAAACCATGTTGTCAAAAAGCTGACCCCGATCGCGACCGCGAAGGATATTGTGATATATACCGACTATCATGACGCGGATTTCCCGCCCATACTGCTTGATTACGATAAAATATACGAGGCGGTTTACAACATCTCCGACAACGCCATAAAGTATTCGCCCGAAGGCGGATTTGTTCATATCGACGTTACGGCGGACGGCGATTATTTGGTGATAAAAATAGAGGACAACGGACCGGGAATACCCGAAAAAGAGAGAGACAGGATTTTTGAGCGTTTCTACAGACTCGATGACTCGCGCGCGAGGGAAACGGGAGGCACGGGTCTGGGACTTGCCATAGCGAAGGAAGCGGCGTCTATGCACGGCGGAACGATAGAAGTGACGAACGCGTCCGAAATCGGAAGTATATTTACAATCAGACTTCCGTACAGAATGTGAAAAGGGGGCGGATAAATTGAAGCTCAAAGTCAGACATTCGTTTATCGCCGCGGCGGTTATCGCGGCGGCGGCGGTTATCGTTATCTTTATTGTAATACGCGGCGACTACGGAAGCAAACAGTATAGCGGGCAGCTGTATTTTTTCAATGAAACCGCAACCGCTATTGTGGCGGAGGAGCGCGACATAAAGTACAGGGATGGAAACGACCTTGTGGAATCGATTATCGAGGAACTGAAAAAACGTCCGGAAAACGTAAAATATATGCGTACGATCGAAAAGAAAGCGGAACTTCTTTCGGTTGACGGGATAGGCACGGAGAGTCTGCTTGTAAATTTCTCCGATAAATTTCTAACGGAGGATAAGACAAAAAACCTGCTTGCGGTTTACGCCGTTGTCAAATCACTGTGCGGAATTGACGGAATAGAAAGAGTTAAGGTGGTAATCGAGGGTAAGGATATAGCGACGGGCGACGGCTCGATAATAGGTTATCTGACGGATCAGGATATAAACCTGTCCGGCGATACGTATAACAGCGAGATGAGAGAGATTACGCTGTATTTCCCCGATAAGAGCGGCGAAAAGCTCGTTAAGGAAACCCGAAGCATTAAGGTTACGGACCAGCAGCCGATTGCGCAGTATATAATAAACGAGCTTATAAAAGGACCGGGGAACGCGGATTTGTCCCCCGCCGTAAGCGCGGATACGTTGCTTTTAAGCGTGGAAACCTCGGACAATATCTGCTTCGTTAATTTTAAAGCGAGCTTTCTCGACAAAAATTCGGGAACGGCGCAGAAGGAAAAAATGGCTGTGTACGCTATCGTCGATTCTCTTACGGAGCTTGACAGCATAAAACGCGTCCAGCTTCTGATGGACGGAAAAAGGGTTGATAATTTCGGAAATGTAAATATAGGAAGTATGTTCGGAAGAGACGACAGCGTTATAGCGCGGTAACGCCGCCGCTTTCGCGCGCGCTATTGCGTTACCGGCTTTAAAGGGATCGTCGCCGTATCCGCTTATAAAACCCAAACCGCGCAGTTCGTTTACATAGCTTACCAAATTCGCCGGCGCGCCGGCGAATTTGCTTTGCGTACCGATATACGGCGCGCGGACGCCTGTATCGCATACCGCGCCGCCTATTACAGATCCAAAATACCGAATATTCGGGTCAAGCTCGGCTCTTGTTCGTTTGTCTTCTAATTTATTTCGCTCAAAAACGTCGATTTTACCGCGCCGCTCGTCAAACGAAACCGGTTCGCCGTTTTTGTTAAAATCCGTTAAATCTATAGCGTGCTCGCCGTCATTTTTTTGATTGCGTATTCGCCGTCCGCTTTGTGCGGAAAACAGACGGTATGCGTCGTTTATATCCGAAATATCCTCCACCGTTCTTGTTTCCGCCGCTCCATATCCGTTTTTGTCTTTTAATACAAGCGCCTCATGGGACGGCTTTGCAAAATACAATTCGGGAATTTGATTTACCGCGTAAAAGCGGAAGTTCCGATTGAAGAGCTTAAGCCGGCGGACGGCGCGCCGCCCCGCTTAATCAGAGGAAGAACAAATTTCGGAAAATTAACATCGCGGCTATTGCAAAACGATAAAAAATATGTTAATCTATGTATGCGCATAATATGTTATCGCGCCGACCGCCGCGGCGGCGCGGACAATAAGCGGCGGTATTTATGAGGAAAGCTTGAAATTTCTGAGATAAACAACTATTTAGCGGCAAGCGGCATAAACGGAGGTAGGATTATGACGTATTTAACAATAATCGCCGTTGCGGTAATATCATACCTTATAGGCTCGGTCAATTTTTCGATTTTGTTGTCGAAAATAATAGAAAAAAAGGACATACGCGAGAGCGGCAGCGGCAACGCGGGAGCAACCAATATGCTACGTACATACGGCAAAAAGATGGGAATAATAACGCTTTTGCTTGATGTATTAAAGGGAATAATCGCAATTGCGGCGGCCGCTTTTGCGGCAAGATTGCTTGACGGCGAGGCTTTAAGGCTCGGAATCCCCGGAGCCGCTGACGGATCGACGGCGTATTATATTACTTCGGATTATTCATTTTTAAAATATATTTCAGGCGTATGCGTTATACTTGGACATAATTTCCCGTTATACTTCGGTTTCAAGGGCGGAAAGGGCGTCGCGACAAGTCTCGGAGTCGTTCTTATGCTCGACTGGAAGACCGGCTTGATTGTCGCGGCTATCGCGATTGCGATTATGGCGGTTACAAGATATGTTTCGCTCGGCTCAATTATAGGCGGAGCGATGTTTATCGTAATTGAGATTATAAAAGCGATAGCGGCGCGTAATTTCAATATAATACAGCTTGTCTGCGCGGTAATTATCGGCGGACTTCTTATCACGCGTCATCACGCAAATATATCGCGTTTGATACATGGAACGGAAAATAAATTGAGCTTTGGTAAAAAGGAGAAATAATATGAAAATTGCGGTAATCGGCAGCGGCGGCTGGGGAACAGCCGTATCGATACTTTTAGCGAAAAAGGGGAACAACGTATATTTGCGGTCGTGGATACAGGAGGAAACCGACAGACTGAAAAAGGACAGGGAAAACAAGGAATTTCTGCCGGGAGTCGCGTTTCCCGATAATATTCGCTGCACGCATGATATGGGCGAATGCGCGGACGGAGCGGAATTAATCATAACCGCCGCGCCGTCTCCCGCGACGCGCACGACGGCGAAGCAGTTATCGCCGCACGTTAAAAACGGTCAGAAGCTCATAAACATCTCAAAAGGTCTTGAGGAAGGTTCCCTACTAAGATTGTCGCAGGTTTATAAAGAGGAAATACCGCAAGCCGACATATCGGTTATGAGCGGACCGTCGCACGCGGAGGAGGTTTCAAGAGGACTTCCGACGACAAACGTAATAGCGTCGGAGAATATGGATTCGGCGAAATTCATTCAGGATATATTTATGGACGAGACGTTCCGCGTATATACTTCAACGGATATAATCGGAGTCGAGCTTGGAGGCGCGCTTAAAAACGTAATCGCTCTGTGCGCCGGAATAAGCGACGGACTCGGTTACGGCGATAACACTAAAGCGGCTCTTATGACAAGAGGAATCGCGGAAATAGCGAGACTTGGCAAAGCTATGGGAGCGGATGAAAAAACATTTATGGGACTTTCGGGCGTGGGCGATTTGATTGTCACATGTACGAGTATGCACTCGCGAAACCGCCGCGCCGGAATACTTTTGGGTCAGGGAAAGAGCCTTGAGGAAACGCTCGAAACGGTACATATGACCGTCGAGGGCGTGAACACCGCGAAAGCCGCGTACGAAATAGCGAATAAATACGGCGTTGAAATGCCTATTGTCACGGAAGCGTACAACATTCTCTATAACGGCGCCGACGCGCGAAAGGCAGTGCTGAATTTAATGACAAGACAAAAAAAGGAAGAAAGATAAATGAAAGTTATAATTATCGGCGGCGGAAAGGTCGGAAGAAAGCTCGTTGAGGACTTTCACAGCGAGGGCGACGACGTGGCGCTTATAGATATAAAAAAATCAATATGCGAACAAGTGGAGGAATCCATTGACGTCCGCTGTCTTTGCGGAAGCGGAACCGACGTGGAGCTCCTCAATGAGGCCGAGGTCAGAAAATCGGATTTGTTTATCGCCGTTACGGACAATGACGAGTTCAACGCCCTTTGCGCCGTTATGGCGAAAAAGCTCGGAGCGTACAGATGCGTCGCGAGAGTGCGCAACAGAGAATATTTTAAGCAGCTTGACTTTATGAGAAACGCTCTCGGAATAGATATGACGGTCAATCCGGAATACGCGACGGCGTCGGAAATATCGAGAATACTGCGTTTTCCGGCCGCTATAAACGCAGAAACCTTCGCCAAGGGACGCATAGAGCTTATAGAATTCAACGTCACCGAAGAAAACGCAATATGCAATTACGCCGTTCACGAGATTTACAAAAAATTAAAAATCAAGGTGCTTATATGCGCCGTTCAGCGCGGCGCGGACGTGTTTATCCCAAACGGCGATTTTATTATAAAAAGCGGCGACAAGCTGCACATAACGGCGCCTCACCGCGACCTTGCGCAGTTTATGCGCGAGATCGGCGTTATACAGAAGAAACTGAAAACAACGATACTCATAGGCGGCGGAAGAATTTCGTTTTATCTGGCGAGACTGCTTCTTGAGAGCGGTATGAAGGTTAAAATAATAGAACACAATATGAACCGCTGTCAGGAGCTTGCGGAATATCTGCCGAAGGCTGAAATTGTCTGCGGCGACGGCACGGACAGACATGTGCTTGACGAGGAAGGAATAGACAGGGTTGATTCCGTTGTGGCGCTTACGGGAATCGACGAAGAAAACATGATAATATCTATGTACGCGAACTCGAGAAAAGTGGATAAAATAATCACGAAGATCAACCGCCTGTCATTTGCGGATCTTATGGAAGCCGCCGGCGTATACAGTATCGTCACTCCCAAAAATATAACGGCTAATATGATAATACGCTATGCGAGAGCGATGAAATCAGCCAAGGATACGGAAATGATAACGCTTTACAGAATAGTGAACAATAAAGCTGAGGCGATGGAGTTTATTGTCAACAGGGACTCGGAGCTGACGAAAAAAACTCTTTCTCAGATAAAAATGAAACAAAACGTGCTTATCGCGGCAATTCTGCGTAAAAACAAAATATTTCTTCCGGACGGTAACAGCTCGCTTGAGGTGGGAGACACGGTTGTCGTCGTAACGACGCATCATCTCACGACGCTGACCGATATTTTGGCGTAATATATTTTGAAATTACTTTAAGCGGACAAAAGAGGTAAAACAATGAACTACAGGATGATAGCCAATTCAATAGGCCGTATTTTAACCGCGGTCGCGGCGACAATGCTTATTCCCATGCTTCTTTCGCTGTATTACAAAGAGGGAATCGCGCTGTCGTATATCATACCGATAATCATATCCGCGGCGGCGGGAATAGCCGCGGCGGCAAAAAAGCCTGAAAATAAAAGTCTCTACGCAAGGGAAGGCATGGTCATAGTAGCCGTAAGCTGGATACTGATATCGCTTATAGGCGCTCTGCCGTTTTATATAAGCGGCGAGATACCGAGCTTTGTCGACTGTTTTTTTGAAACGGTTTCCGGATTTACGACAACCGGCTCGACAATTCTTACGGACGTTGAAGCGATGAGCAAAAGTCTGCTGTTCTGGAGAAGCTTTACGCACTGGCTCGGCGGAATGGGAGTTCTCGCGTTCGCCATGACTATTTTTTCGTCCAAGGACACAAGCGCCACGTATATGGTGCGCGCTGAAATGCCGGGACCGTCGGTCGGAAAACTCGCCAGTAAATGGCAGTTCTCGCTTCGTATACTGTATCTTATGTATATCGCTCTCACGCTTATTGAAATTATATTTCTGCTTATCGGAAAAATGCCGCTTTTTGACAGTATTGTACACGCCTTCGGTACCGCCGGTACGGGCGGCTTCGGAATAAAAAACAGCTCGATAGGCTATTATAACAGCGCGTATATAGATTACGTCATAGCGATATTCATGATGCTGTTCGGCGTTAATTTTAATATCTATTATCTGATACTTATACGGAAATTCACGCAGATAAAATCGAACGAAGAGGTAAAATGGTATCTCGGCTTTATGCTCGGCTCGACGGTTCTTGTCGCGCTGAATATAACGCCGCTGTATCATACGTTCTCCGACGCGTTCAGGTACTCGTTTTTTCAGGTATCGTCGGTTATGACGACGACGGGATACGCGACGGCGGATTTCGCGGCGTGGCCGATGTTTTCGCAGATTGTGCTGGTAATGCTGATGATAGTCGGAGCGTGCGCCGGTTCGACAGGCGGCGGAATAAAAGTCATACGCGTCGTTATACTGTTTAAAACGGCGGCGCGCTCGATCAGAAAGGCTGTAAGTCCGAGAAGCGTATTTTCTGTCAACGCCGATGGAAAACCGGTTGAAAACAAAATGATTCATACGGTTCTGGCGTATTTTGTAATATATATGATTTTCGCGGGGTTGTCGATTATTCTTGTTAGCTTTGACAATAAGGATTTCGCGACGACGGTCACGTCGGTTCTGGCTACAATGAACAATATAGGACCGGGTCTCGGAGCAGTCGGTCCGACGGGTAATTTCGCGGATTTTTCGGTTATGTCCAAAATTGTTATGTCAATCGGAATGCTTGTCGGAAGACTGGAGTTTTTCCCGATTTTGGCGCTGTTCTCGCCGCATATGTGGAAGAAAGTGTAATGAGAGACAGATAAAACGCAAAAAGAAGTGATTGATATTTTTAAATTTATACTGCGCAAAAAAAGGATAAATCCCGCGAGACGTGTAGTATCCGGCTTCGCGCTGCTGATATTAACGGGAACGCTGCTTTTATCGCTCCCGATAGCTTCAAAGACGCGTGAGATAACGCCGTTTCTGACGGCGCTGTTCACGTCCGCGTCAGCCGCCTGCGTAACGGGTCTTACGCTTGCGAACACAGGCGCGTATTTTTCCTTTTTCGGACAGGCGGTGATTTTAGCGCTGATACAGCTCGGCGGACTTGGATTTATGACGATATTGTGTTTGGCGTTCTTTGCGTCCAATAAGCAGATTGGTCTGAGAAACCGTATGATGCTCGCTCAGTCGATGGGAACGGAAAGTCTTGAGGGAATTGTTAAGCTCGTAAAACACGTTCTTATGATAACAGGCGCGGCGGAGCTTGCGGGAGCGGCCGTTCTCGCGATAAGATTCATACCGTTATGCGGTATCGCGAACGGAATATGGCAAAGCGTATTTCACTCCGTATCGGCGTTCTGCAACGCGGGATTTGACATAACCGGCGGCGGAACGAGCATGCTCCCGTACAGACATGACCCGCTTATACTTATCACGCTTGCGGCGCTCATAATAACCGGCGGACTCGGATTCGTAGTCTGCGAGGATATTATAAGGAAAAAATCATTTAAACGGCTTGGAATGTACTCAAAGCTTGTTCTGATAACAACGGCGGTATTAATTGTATCCGGCACGGCGGTATATTTTATATTCGAGCGAAATAATCCGCTTACGATAGGAAACGAAAGCGTTTTTCAAAAAATACTGGCGTCTTTTTTTCAGTCTGTTACAACGAGAACCGCGGGATTTGACGCCATATCGCAGAACAACCTGACGGAGACGTCGAAGATATGGGGAATAATTCTTATGATGATAGGCGGCGCGTCGGGCTCTACGGCGGGCGGCGTCAAGACCGGAACGTTCGCGCTTGTCGCGCTGACGGTTTACAGCGTTATACGCTCGCGTCCCGACGTTATTATATTCGGGCGCCGCGTCGGACACAGTACTATTCTGCACGCGACGTCGCTGCTTGTCCTGTGGCTGACATTGACTGTCGCGGGAGCGGTTTTTATTTCATTTTTTGATTCGCAGCCGATGATTAACGCGTTTTACGAGACAGCCTCCGCCTACAGCACAGTCGGACTGACGGTCGGAATTACGGAAACCTCGTCCGTGTTTACGAAGATACTGCTTATAATATACATGTTTTTCGGCAGAGTCGGAATAATGACGATAAGCGTTATGTTTATGGAACGTTCGGGAAAATCGAAGGATATAAAATACCCCGAGGGAACTTTTATAGTAGGATAGGAGAAGATTATGAAAACATTTGCGGTAATAGGCTTGGGGCGCTTCGGTAAATCTGTGGCCGCGCAGCTTTTCAACATGGGTTACGAGGTGCTCGCGATTGACAAAAATATGGATAACGTTAATCTGATTTCGGATTACGTTACAAGAGCCGTCTGCGGCGACGCAAAGGAGGAAAGCGTGCTGAAAGCAGTCGGAATGCGGAATTATGACTGCGTGATCGTAGCGATAGGCGACGAGATAACCGACAGCGTTCTTATTACGCTGTCCTTAAAGGAAATGGGAATAAAACAGGTTATATGCAAGGCGAGGGATAATCAGCATAAAAAGGTTCTTAAAAAAATAGGCGCCGACGCCGTTATAATCCCCGAACAGGAGGCGGGAATAAAAACCGCCGTAAGTCTTGTTTCCGACCGTTTTTTGGATATAATCGACCTTTCGGACGAATACAGCATCGCGGATACCGTGATTCCGCGCGCTTGGGTAGGTAAAAGCATCGGCGATATTTCCGTGCGAAAAAAATACGGAGTTAATATAGTCGCCGCAAAAAATCAGCTTGACAACAGCGTAAATATAACTCCCGGGGCGGATTATGTTTTCCGCAAAGGCGATATCGCGGTTCTTGTCGGAAGGGCAGACGATATCAACAGACTTAACGCCGTGAATTGACGTCTTAGAATTAATTCGCCGCCGCGATAAAAACGGCGGCGAGTAAATTTAAATTCGGCGCGGAGTCCTTTTGACAAGAAATAATTTTTAGTCGTCGAGCTTTAAAACCGACATAAACGCCTCCTGCGGCACCTCTACGCTGCCGACGCGGCGCATGCGTTTTTTACCTTCCTTCTGTTTTTCCAGCAGCTTCTTTTTACGCGTAATATCTCCGCCGTAGCATTTTGCGAGAACGTCCTTGCGCATCGCTCTTACCGTCTCGCGAGCGATAATCTTTGAGCCGATCGCCGCCTGAATAGGCACTTCAAAAAGCTGACGCGGAATCGCTTCCTTCAGCTTTTCCGTCATTCTGCGTCCGCGCCGGTACGCGCTGTCCTTATGAACGATAAACGAAAGAGCGTCCACCATTTCTCCGTTTAGCAATATATCGAGCTTTACGAGACTGCTCTGCTTATAGCCGCAAAGCTCGTAGTCGAACGACGCGTAACCCTTTGTGCGCGACTTTAACGCATCGAAGAAGTCATAGATGATTTCATTTAACGGAAGCTCGTAAAAAATTTCCGCTCTTGTTTCATCCATATAGGTCATATCCTTATAAATTCCGCGTCTTTCCTGACACAGCTCCATAACGTTTCCCACGTAGTCCTTCGGAACCATTATAGACGCTTTCACCATAGGTTCCTCCATATATTCGATCTCGGCGGCGTCGGGAAGGTTCGTCGGGTTATCCACCCACAGCGTTTCTCCGTTTGTCTTATATACCTTGTAAATAACGCTCGGAGCGGTTGTTACAAGATCGAGATTATATTCTCTTTCCAGTCTTTCCTGTATAATTTCCATGTGCAGAAGTCCGAGAAATCCGCACCGGAAGCCGAAGCCGAGCGCGACCGACGTCTCCGGCTCGAACATCAGCGCGGCGTCGTTAAGCTGCAGCTTTGAAAGCGCGTCCTTCAAATCCTCGTACTGCGCGCCGTCCGCCGGATATATGCCGCAGTATACCATCGGATTTACCTTTTTGTAACCCGGAAGCGGCTCCGACGCCGGATTTTTCGCGGAAGTAACAGTATCGCCCACGCGCGTATCCTGAATATTTTTTATGCTCGCCGCGACGTATCCTACGTCTCCGGCGGAAAGACCTCCGCTCGGAACGAGTCCCGCCGGATGCATTACGCCTACCTCGACTACGTCAAACTGCGCGCCTGTAGCCATCATTTTAATCCTATCTCCAACCTTAACCGAGCCTTCCTTTATACGAACGTAAACAATGACGCCCCTGTAGCTGTCATAATACGAATCAAAAATAAGCGCCCGAAGCGGAGCGCCTTCGTCGCCGGAAGGCGAAGGTATTTTCTCGACAATTTCCTCCAATACAGACTCGACGTTCCGACCTGTTTTCGCGGAAATAAGAGGCGCGTCCTCGGCGGGTATGCCTATGACGTCCTCAATCTCACGGATTACCATCTCGGGTCGAGCCGACGGCAAATCTATCTTGTTGACAACGGGTACAATCTCAAGGTCATGGTCTATCGCGAGGTATGTGTTTGCGAGCGTCTGCGCTTCGATTCCCTGCGACGCGTCGACTATAAGTATCGCGCCCTCGCATGCGGCAAGCGAACGGGAAACCTCATAGTTAAAATCGACATGTCCCGGCGTGTCTATCAGATTAAGAGTGTACACGCCGTCGGCGCGCTTATATTTAAGCGTTACGGCGTGAGCCTTTATGGTTATTCCTCTTTCCCGTTCCAAATCCATATTGTCAAGAAGCTGATCCTCCATATCGCGCTTTTCAACCTCGCCCGTAAGCTCCAGAAGCCTGTCGGCAAGCGTTGATTTTCCGTGGTCTATATGCGCTATGATGCAAAAATTTCTTATTTTTTCCTGTCTTTCGTTTGGCATTTTGTTCTTCTCCTGATTTAACGAGTTAAATATAATTTACATCTTCTTCTCGTTTTTTTCTCTTATAATAAATTTTATCGGCGTACCCTCAAAGCCGAAAGCCTCTCTTACCTGATTTTCGATAAATCTCAGATACGAATAATGGAACAAATCCTTTGAATTTGTAAACAGCACAAACGTCGGCGGCGCGACGCTCGCCTGCGTGCCGTAATAGAGCTTCAATCGTCTGCCCTTATCAGAGGGCGGCTGCTGTTTGGCGACCGCTTCATTGAGCACGTCGTTAAGCATGCCCGTGGTAATTCTTCTCTTATGCTGCTCGTTGACCTTCTTTATCATATCGAGCAGCTTATCCACTCTCTGTCCCGTTTTCGCGCTGATAAACACTATCTCGGCGTACGACATAAACGCGAATTCCTCTCTTACGCGCATCGTAAAATTCTTCATGGTTTTATTGTCCTTATCGACAATATCCCACTTGTTTACCGCAAAAATACACGCTCTGCCCTGCTCGTGCGCGTAGCCGGCAACCTTTGTGTCCTGCTCGGTTATACCCTCCGAAGCGTCTATCATTATAATGCAGACGTCGCTTCTGTCAACCGCCGCGAGCGAGCGCACAACGCTGTAACGCTCAACGTTCTCATCGATTTTACCGCGTTTTCTCATTCCGGCGGTGTCGATAAATAAATATTTTTCCCCGTTACGCTCGTAACGCGAGTCGATAGCGTCGCGCGTCGTTCCGGCAATATCGCTTACGATAACTCTGTCCTCGCCGAGAATTTTGTTTATCAAAGACGATTTGCCCGCGTTCGGCTTGCCTATTACCGCGACTTTAATCTCATCCTCGTCCTCGGACGTGTCGGCGTCCTCGGGAAATTTATGAGTTACCTCGTCAAGAAGGTCGCCCAAGCCGAGACCGTGCGTTGAGGAAATCGCTATCGGGTCGCCCAAGCCGAGGTTATAGAACTCGTAAAACTCAAACGGCGGCTCGCCCGTATTGTCAACCTTGTTGACCGCAAGAACAATTTTCTTTTTCGCCTTGAGAAGCATCTGCGCGACGTCTCGATCGTTGGCGGTAACTCCGTCGTTTACGTTCACCATGAGTATCACAACGTCCGCCATCTCAATCGCCAGCCGCGCCTGACGGCGCATCTGCACAAGTATCTCGTCCTTTGAAGCCGGCTCGATACCGCCGGTGTCGACAAGCGTAAAGTGTTTGTCGAGCCACGACGCGTCCGCGTAAATCCTGTCGCGCGTTACGCCGGGAGTATCCTCGACTATGCTTATTCTTCTTCCCGTTATTTTATTGAACAGCGTCGACTTACCCACATTCGGTCTGCCTACTATCGCTACAAGTGGTTTCATTTGTTTACCTCTCCTATCTAAAATTCAAGTTCTTCCCCAAGAACCTTTTCCGTAAATTCATATCCGTCGTTTACGACGGGAATTATTTTCACGTTTAATTCTCTCTCCACATCCCAAACGGTTGTGTCGTCAAGAAAAATATTGTCGTCGTCGCGAAGCATGCTGTGAGGAATTAACAGTATGTCCGTACATATCCTGCCTTTTAGCTGCTTTATTATATCCGAGCCGCAAACCAAGCCGGAAACCGTCACTCCTCCGCCGAAAAAGTCGTTTTTTACCGCGTATACGTCTATTTTTACTCCGGGGCATTTATTTTCAATCCGTTTTGCCAAATCCGATATAAATTCGTATGCGATTTCTCCTGTCGCTATTGAAACGCGGCGCGAACGCTCTTTATTTTTTACCATTTCCATAGCCGCGTCGAATTCCTCTCTCATGCTCGCCATAAGTCCGACGCCGTTTTCAATCTGCGGAAAACCCTCGTAGCGCTCCGCGCTCGGTATAGGTCTTCCGGCGTTTACATAAAACTCGTCCGACAGGAACACCAGCCTTGTTCCGAGCCTCTCTAAAAATTCGTTCTGAATTTTTTCGACAAAATCTATCGTTTCTCCGCTCGACTGAGCCGTGAACGGCTTTATCGGATAGAGTCCGTCGCGGTAGCGCGTAAGTCCTACCGGAACGACAGAAATGCTGTTCACATACGGAAAAAGCGCGCCCAAATCGTCAAGCGTTCTTTTTAGATGCGCTCCGTCGTTTATTTCGGGACAAAGCACTATCTGACAATTCATGTAAATCCCGTTTTTGGCAAATTTCTTCATTATGTCATAGCACTTTCCCGCGAAACGGTTATGAAGCATCATACGCCGAAGCTCCGGTTCAGTCGCGTGAACGCTGACGTTTATCGGCGAAACGCGCATTTTTATGAGACGGTCGATTTCCTCGCCGGACATATTCGTAAGAGTGACGTAATTGCCCTGCAAAAATGAAAGCCGCGTATCGTCGTCCTTGAAATACACCGTCTCGCGCATCCCCTTAGGGAGCTGGTCGATAAAACAGAAAATACATTTATTTGTACAGCTCTGCGCCTCATCGATAAGTCCCTCGCTAAACTCGATCCCCAAATCCTCATAATCGTTCTCAACCGTTATTATCTCGGAGGAACCGTCTTTTTTGAGAACCTCGAGCGTTACCTCATATTCCGCCGTAAGATAGCGGTATTCGAGAATATCGCGGAAATCGTGACCGTTTATCGAAACGAGCTTATCGCCCGTCTCAAGTCCCGCTTCCTCGGCAATCGAGCCGGGCTCTATATATTTGATTGTAGTATCGGCTTTTCTCATACACATTTCTCCGCTGCGTTATTATCCATTATGTATTATCCCACATATAGGTAAAATAATCAAGCGTTTTTGATAAAATTATCCTCGTCTTGAGTGCGCCGCCGGCGTAACTTCTGATAATACAAGCAAGAGAATACCGGAGAAAAACGATCCAAAATATAAAAGGCGCCGCTCCGTTCATGTATCGCGGAGCGGATATGTTTAAAATAACATAAAAACAGTCTGTTTTTTTGCTTTACAGCATTTCTTTATTATGATATAATTTTAATACTAATAAAAAGCAGTAAAGGAGAGAATAAAATGGGAAAAACTAAAGGCGGTTTCACGCTCCCGGGCGAGAGCGGCTACGAGGAACTGACGCTTCAAATGGCGGATAAATGGGGAGCCGACGTTATCCGCGACTCCGACGGAACGGAGCTGTCGCCCGAAATTATAAACGCGGGCTACGGAATCTATTCCACGATTTGTATTATCCGCGACCACAACGAGTGGGCGAAGCGGAATCCGGACAAGCTGCAGCAGTCGTTTCTTATGACGAACCCTGTCGTCGCGACGGAAAATACGCTTACGATAGACCTTATGGCCGACTTCTTCGCTGAGCAGTTTAAAATTAACGACAGCGACGAATCAAAGGAATACTGGCAGGTATTTGACCGTACGACAAATGAGGAAATTAAAAACTGGTCGTACGCGAACGGTAAGGTTACAATAAGCGGTATAACGCCGTGGCACAAGTACACGGTAAACTTTCTGGCGTATAGAATTTGGGAAGAAATTTCGATGTACAACCATACAACGAATAATTGGGACAAGGAGCATTTAATGCAGATTGACCCGCGTCATAGCGAGACGCAGCAGTATATGAAGGATTGGCTTAAAAACTGGTGTGAGACTCATCCGGCGACGACGGTCGTCCGCTTTACGTCGATGTTCTATAATTTTGTTTGGATTTGGGGCTCAAACGAGAGAAACCGGCAGCTTTTCTCCGATTGGGGCTCGTATGATTTCACTGTTTCTCCGCTTGCCCTGAAGCAGTTTGAGCAAAAGTACGGCTACAGAATCACATCCGAGGATTTTATAAATAAGGGTAATCTTCACGCGACGCATATGACCGCGCCGAAATCGAAGCTTGACTGGATGGAGTTCATAAACGACTTTGTCGTGGACTTCGGTAAGGAGCTTGTTGACTTGGTACACAGCTACGGAAAAAAAGCGTATGTATTCTACGATGATTCGTGGGTAGGCGTCGAGCCTTGGGGCAAAAGGTTCAAGGACTTCGGCTTCGACGGACTTATTAAGTGCGTATTCAACGGCTTTGAGACTCGTCTGTGCGCGGGATGCGACGCTGTTGAGACGCATGAGATACGTCTTCACCCGTATCTTTTCCCGGTAGGACTCGGCGGCGCTCCGACGTTTATGGAAGGCGGAAATCCGACAAGAGAGGCGCAGGGATATTGGAAGAACGTGCGCCGCGCGCTGCTTCGCGACAAGATTGACAGAATAGGTCTGGGCGGTTATTTGTCGCTGACAATTCCGTTCCCTGATTTTCAGGATTACATAGAAAAGATTTCCGATGAGTTCAGACTCATAAAGGAATTTCATAACGCCGGTAAGCCGTATGTGCTGAAGCCGAAAATCGCCGTGCTCCACTTCTGGGGCAAGCTGCGTTCATGGACCTGCTCGGGTCACTATCACGAGCATCCCGAGGTGGATTTGATAAACATTAACGAGTCGCTTTCGGGTATGCCGTTTGACGTTGACTTTATCTGCTTTGACGATGTTAAGGCGGTCGGTCTTGACAAGTACGACGTTGTTATAAACGCCGGTTTTGCCGGAAGCGCGTGGTCGGGCGGCGAGAGCTGGAACGACAGCGAGGTTGTTGAAAAGCTTACGAAGTGGGTATACGACGGCGGCGTGTTTATAGGCGTTAACGAGCCGTCGGCCGTCGACGGAAACGACACGTATTTCAAGATGGCGCATGTTCTGGGCGTTGACGAGGACACGGGCGCGAGAATTTGCCACGGCAGATACGCGTTTGAGGAAACGGGCTGCGACTGCGTAAAGGATAAGGAGTCGTTCGCGGTCAAGAAGGGCGTTTATCTGACCGACGCGGACACGAAAGTCGCAATGGCTAAGGACGGAGTTCCCTGCGTTACAATGCATCCGTTCGGCAAGGGCAAGGGAATTTACATGTCGAGCTTTGTTACCAACGAGAAGAACACAAGAACGCTCATGAATATAATCCTAAAAGCGACGGGCGAGGGAATGGATCAGAATTATATTACCGATAATCTCTGGTGCGAGTGCGCGTACTATCCCGACGGTAAAAAGCTCGTCGTTATAAACAACTCCGACAGCGAGCAGACGACGACGGTTAAGACGGAATACGGCGATAAGACTGTTACTCTCAGCGCGTTTGACGCCGCGATTTTAGACCTGTAATTTAAAACGGTTGCGCCTTAACAAAAAACACCCGAAATACAGTTAATCCGCTGTTTCGGGTGTTTTTTGCTTATCATGTTTTTGTTATCTGAAATTAATATTCATCATGCCGAGAGGAGCCGAATACTCAAGAAGCTTATTCTGTATTTCGGTTTTTCTGTCGCCTTCGGCAATAGCGGGCTGATAGTCGTTGTAATCATCGTGTCCCGATATCGTCGCGGGAATAATCACCATATTGTCGTCCTCCTGCATAACGCCGTCGACAAATGTAAATACCTGACGGTATATAGCCGTGTCCTTATCCGCCGGATTGCTGTTTCCGCCGAAGCAGAAATTTCCGAGGCTGTACGCGATGTAGCGTCCGTTATATTTTTCAATACCCTGAAGCACATGCGGATGCGTTCCGATTACGAGATCCGCGCCCAAATCTATAGCCTTATGCGCGATTTCCTTTTGTTCGTCCGTCGGCTCCGTTTCTTTCTCGACGCCCCAGTGAATGCTGACGATTACGAGCTTCGCCCCAAGGCTTTTCACCGAGCCTATCGCTTTTTCCAGCTTTTCGGCTTCGGTTTCGTTAAGGGCGTTTATGCCGACGAGTCCTACGGGTATGCCGTTCACGTCGCGCATAGCGGTGTTCGTTCCTATAAAATTGGAGATTCCCGCTTCGTTTAAGTATTTTATCGTGTCAGTCAGGCTGACGTCGCCGTAATCCGCGCTGTGGTTATTGGCAAGGTTTGCCGCTTCAACGCTTGACGATGAGAGTATGTTGACGTACTCCGGCTTGCCGCGGAAAGCGAATTCCTTATCCTGCCTTGACCCTTGATTCGACAAAGTTCCCTCCATATTCACTATTGTAATGTCGTCTTCGGCAAATACGGACGCGACATTTTTGAAAAAGTACGAATAATCGCCGTTCTGCGCCGCCGCGTATGAAGCGAAGCTGCCGTCTTGCGAAGCGTTTACATCCGTCGCCAAAGTACAGTCTCCCACAGCCGTAACGGTTACGGTCTGAACCGACGGAATATATTCCTCGGTCTTTTTCTTTTCGGCGCCGCCGACGTACGCCTTTGTTATAACCGCCGCGGCAAACAGCGCCGCCGCCGCGAATATTAATATCTTTCTTATACTCATAAGCTGACTCCTAATTTTTTTGGTAACGCTACGCTACATTTTATAATTTTATTCTAATGCGACAATTTTGTCAATATTTATTTACAATTTATTTATTTGTATTGACTAATCGCGTTCATAGTTATAAAATAATAGCGTATAATAAATACGGAAGGGGAGTTATTAAATGAACACTTTTGAAACAATCGCACCGATAGCGGTATTCGTATGCGCGGTTATCGCGCTCGTATTCTCGTTTATCAATTTTTACTCTGTAAAAAAGAAACCCGAGGGTACGGACACGATGAAGAGCATCGGCGCAAAAATCCGCAAGGGCGCAATGGCTTATCTTAAGCGCCAGTACAAAACGGTAGGAATATTTTTTGCCGCAATGTTTGTCATACTGCTTGTACTGTCTCTTATAGGACTTTTAAATCCGTTCGTTCCGTTCGCGTTCCTGACGGGAGGCTTTTTCTCCGGACTTTCAGGATTTATCGGCATGAAAATAGCGACGTACGCCAATACGAGAACGGCTAACGGCGCGCAGCAGGGACTTAACAAGGGTCTCAAGATTGCGTTCGCGTCAGGCTCCGTAATGGGTCTTACCGTTGTCGGACTCGGTCTTTTTGACATAAGCGTATGGTTTATGCTGCTGAAGTTCGTATTTAAGCTCGATATCAACGACATTATGACGGCTATGCTGACCTTCGGTATGGGCGCAAGCTCAATGGCGCTTTTCGCGCGTGTCGGCGGCGGTATATTCACGAAGGCCGCCGACGTAGGCGCCGACCTCGTAGGCAAGGTTGAGGCTGGCATTCCCGAGGACGATCCGAGAAATCCCGCGTGTATCGCCGATAACGTAGGCGACAACGTAGGCGACGTCGCCGGTATGGGCGCCGACCTTTACGAATCGTATGTCGGCTCAATCATTTCATGCGGCGCGCTTGCGGCCGCCGCGGGACTGGGCTTTAACGGCGTGCTCGTTCCTATGCTTATCGCCGCGATAGGAATTATCGCTTCGATAATCGGCACATTCTTTGTTTCAACAAAGGAAGGCGCGAATCAAAAAGCTCTTTTAGGCTCGTTAAGACGCGGAACATACATAGCTTCAATTCTTTCGGCAATCGGCGCGGCGGCTCTTATCTTTACGCTTCTGCCCGAAAGCTCGAACGTATTCTGGGCGGTTATTTCCGGACTTTTGGCGGGAGTTTTGATCGGCTTCTTCACGGAATACTTCACGTCGGATTCATATAATCCGACAAAGAATCTTGCGGCTTCGTCCGAGACAGGCTCGGCGACGATTATAATCGACGGTATCGCTCTCGGTATGGCGTCGACCGCTATTCCGGTAATTATAATCGGTATTTCGATTATTGTCAGCTTCTTTACAGCCGGAGGCGGCTCGGAATTTGCAAAGGGACTTTACGGCGTAGGACTCAGCGCGGTAGGTATGCTCTCGACGCTCGGAATTACGCTTGCGACGGACGCGTACGGACCCGTCGCGGATAACGCGGGCGGTATCGCGGAGATGTCGGGACTTCCCGAGGTTGTCCGCGAGAGAACGGACGCGCTTGATTCTCTCGGAAATACGACGGCGGCTACGGGCAAGGGCTTCGCTATAGGCTCGGCCGCTCTTACGGCGCTTGCTCTTATAGTTTCGTATACAAACGAAATACCCGCCGAAAAACTTATGCTCACGATAACAAATCCCGCGGTATTAATAGGTCTTTTCATCGGAGCTATGCTTCCGTTCCTGTTCTCGGCTATGACAATGCAGGCGGTAGGACGCGCGGCTCAGAAGATAGTTGTTGAGGTAAGACGTCAGTTCCGTGAAATAAAGGGACTTATGGAAGGCAAGGCTGAGGCGGATTATGAGACATGCGTAGATATCTGCACAAAGTCGTCTCTAAAGGAAATGATTTTACCGGCGGCTCTCGGTATAATCGCTCCTATCATCGTAGGTCTTGTGCTTGGCTGCAACGGCGTTGTGGGAATGCTTGCCGGCGCGCTTATCTCGGGATTCGCTTTGGCTATTATGATGGCAAACTCCGGCGG
>CAYRSG010000020.1:0-27308 GCA_964426905.1 uncultured Clostridium sp.
TAGCTGATATTGCCGATAAAAAACAGTAGGATTTGGAAACGGGGCCGTTTAAAAAGTCGTTTTTAAACAGCCTTGTTTTTTATCCGGCGTTACAAAAAACAAAAAAACGCTTGACAAATCCGTCGAGCGGTGATATAATAATTTGGCTTGTAAAACAAGCAATCCTTGCCCGCGGCGCGGACCGCGGGACTAAAGTCCATAAGGAGGTGCGAAAAATGGCTGAAAAAATCATGAACAGCTATGAAACAATTTTTATCATTGACGCTACGCTTGATGAGGAAAAGGTAACTGCTCTGAAGGATAAGTTTACATCGCTTATCGAAAAGAACGGCGAGCTTGAATCGGTTGACGAGTGGGGTAAGAGAAGACTCGCTTACGAAATCAATGACAGAACAGAGGGTTTCTATTATCTGGTAAACTTCAAGGCTGACGCTTCTTTCCCGAAGGAGCTTGAAAGACAGTACAAGATTACAGACGGAATTCTCAGAACTATCGTTGTCAGAAAAGACGAGGAATAATCGTCTGAGGAAAGCGGTGCAGGTATGAACAAAGTTATTTTAATGGGACGTCTTACCCGTGACGTCGAAATGCGTCAGACGCCGAACGGCGTTTCGCTCGCGAGATTTTCTATCGCGGTGAACAGACGCTTCGCGGGAAGAGACGCGCAGCAGCAGGCTGATTTTATCAACTGCGTTGCGTGGCGTCAGACGGGCGAATTTATCGGAAGATACTTTCATAAGGGAAGTATGATTGCGGTAGTCGGAAGTATTCAGTCGAGGAGCTGGGACGGTCAGGACGGCAAGAGGCAGTACGCGACGGAGGTTGTCGTAGACGAGGCTTACTTTACCGGTTCAAAGGCGGAAACAGGAACTCAGGGCGGCTATAATCAGAATCAGGGCGGTTTCAATCAGGGAGGCGGCTTTAATCAGGGCGGTTCCAACGCGTCCTCTCAGCAGAACAGCGAGCCGAATTTCGGAGATGATTTTGATATGGACGGTTTCTCTGATCTTGACGGAAGCGAGGACGATTTACCGTTTTAATCCGGACGGGTAAAAATTGATAAGGAGGAATAATCATGGCTGAAAGAAGTGAAAGACCGCAGAGAGCAAGAAGACCTAAGAAAAAGGTCTGCATGTTCTGCGTAGATAAGGTTGACCATATTGATTACAAGGATACGGCAAAGCTCAGAAGATACGTTACCGAAAGAGGCAAGATTGTGCCCAGACGTATCAGCGGTAACTGCGCTAAGCATCAGAGACAGCTTACGACAGCTATCAAGCGCGCAAGAATTATCGCGCTTCTGCCGTTCGTTGCGGAATAATATGAGATCAAAAAAGAGACCGCGGTAAAATAACAGCGGCAAAACGGAAAAACGGGGACGATTGCGGCGGCAAAAGTCCTCTTTTTTGTATAATTAAATTTCAAAAAACCAATTATAACCAAGAAGCTCATACCATAACGAGCGGATATTATCGCGCGTTGAAAATATTGAAAAATAAAAAGCTATATTGACTAAATTATTAAATTAATATATAATAAAAAAGCAAAAACTTCAAGGAGATTGAAAAATGGATCTAACTTCGCCGGATGTTATACGAAGCATACAGAATAAATTCGGTTTTACCTTTAAAAAAGGACTCGGTCAGAATTTCCTGACGTCCGGGAGCGCGCTTGAGGATATTGTTCTTGCGGCGGAGCCGGACGGCGGAATATTGGAAATCGGTCCCGGGTTCGGCGCTCTCACGTCGCGTCTTGCAAGAACATGTGAAAAGGTTGTGGCGGTGGAGCTTGACAGCCGTTTGATGAGCGTGCTTGAATATACTCTTGCCGAATTTGATAATATAAAAATTATTAATGAAGATGTGTTGAAGCTGGATTTAAAAAAACTGATAAGAGAGGAATTCGGAAACAAAAAAATCAGCGTCGCCGCAAATCTGCCGTACTATATTACCACGCCGATAATAACGAAGCTGCTGGAGGAAAAGCCGCCCGTGAAAAATATTGTGGTTATGGTGCAGAAGGAAGTCGCGCTGCGAATGGCGGCGAAGCCGGCTTCAAAGGAGTACGGCGCTATAAGCGTTCTCTGCCGATATTACGCCGAGCCGTCTATAATCAGGAGCGTACCGGCTTCTCTTTTCGTACCGTCTCCGAAAGTGGACAGCGCGGTTCTGAAATTAAAGGCGCTTGAGAAACCTTCCGTCGAGGTAAAGGACGAGAAAATGTTTTTCAGAGTTGTAAAAGCGTCGTTCGCTCAGAGACGGAAAACGCTTCTGAACTGCCTGTGCGCATGTTTTTCAATACCAAAAAGCGAAATGTCGGAGCTTCTCGAGGGCGTCGGTATAATGCCGTCAAGACGCGGAGAAACCTTGTCGTTGGAGGAATTCGCAAAAATTTCGAACGAAATTGTAAAAAAGTTAAATTAGATGAAAGGCGGTACATTATGGAGGTTTTATCAATCGGCGAAAGGCTGATGGTTTACAGAACAAGAGCGAAGCTTACAAAGACGGAGCTTGCGCGAAGAGTGGGAACAAGCGTTTCAAATATTACAAAGTATGAGAGGGGAGAAGCTTTGCCGGACAGCGAAATGCTCCCTAATCTTTCGATTGCGCTGAACGTCACGGTGAACAAAATAATGTTCGGTTTTGACGACCCTGCGAAGGGACAAATAAAAGAAGGACTTATTAAAGAGCAAAGTCGTCGGGATTAAAGTCTGTTTTTAATTTTTTTATACGCTTTACATGACGTTTTAAAATATCATAGCTGAATTTTTTACACGCCGCTTTATTTGCCGAAACCTCTTTGTTTTTTAATCTGCAATACAGCGCGTCTTCTTCTCCGCGCTTGCATGACATTTTGCACAGCGCGCATATTTTGTTTATGTTGTCCGAATATATCATAACTACCCCTTTGTAAATCCCGTTTATAGGCGCGCGTCCGCGCGCCGTCTGAAATATCATGTGTAGAGACGGTCGTCAGCCGCCGTTGCTAATGTTTTCGGCGGCGTTCTCCGCAAGAGCGCGAAGCCGCTGTATCCGCTCCTATTGCGGCTTTTCGCTTCTTTTTGCCGCAAAAAGAAGATTATAAAGCTATACTCTATCCGATATTGTAACACGTTTATTATATCATCATTTTCTAATCTATGCAAGGGTATTTGAAAAGCATTCAAAACGGGAGGCGTATACTACATCGAAGCGCGGTTTGGTTAAAATGTTTTGTACAATATTCTTTTTTTTCAGAGAAAATATTGTAATAATTGTAAAACAGGTATATAATAGAATAGCTTAGAACGAATGGAGGATTCATATGATAAAACGTGAAAATATACGAAACATCGCAATTATCGCGCACGTTGACCACGGCAAAACAACGCTTGTCGACGCAATGCTTGCGCAGAGCGGAACATTCCGTGAAAACGAGCAGGTTGACGAGCGCGTTATGGACTCGAACGACCTTGAGCGCGAACGCGGAATAACAATTCTCGCTAAAAATACGTCGCTTTACTATAAGGACGTTAAAATAAATATTATCGACACTCCGGGACATGCCGACTTCGGCGGCGAGGTTGAGCGCGGACTGGAAATGGCCGACGGCGTGCTGCTTTTAATCGACGCGTTCGAAGGCTGTATGCCGCAGACGAGATTTGTGCTTTCAAAAGCTCTGGCGCTTAATTTAAAGCCGATTATCGTCGTGAATAAGGTTGACAGACCAAACGCGCGTCCGTACGAGGTTGTGGACGAGGCGCTCGATTTGTTTATCGACCTCGGCGCGACGGAGGAACAGCTCGACACGCCTGTCATATACGCCTCGGGACGCGACGGCTGGGCGACGGCGGAGTACAATCCCGAACAGCCAAACGCCGACCTTACCGAGCTTTTTGAGCTTATTGTCAACTCGATTCCGTGCCCGGAATGCGATGACGACGGTCCGTTCCGGATGCTTGTTTCAAACATAGATTACGACGAATATACAGGCAGAATAGCCGTCGGCAAAATCGAGCGCGGAAGCGTAACGACAAATATGCCGTTGTCGATATGCCGCCATGACGGCTCCGTCGCTAAAGGCAAGGCGACAAAGCTGTACACGTTTGAAGGACTGAAAAAAGCCGCCGCGGATGAAGTCGGCGCGGGCGATGTCGTCGCTATCTCCGGTATTTCGGATATAAACATAGGCGAAACGGTATGCGTCGCGGACGCCCCCGAGGCTCTGCCGTTCGTAAAGATCGACGATCCTGTTCTGTCGATGACGTTCAGCGTCAACGACAGTCCGTTTGCCGGACAGGACGGCAAGTTTGTCACCTCGAGACGTCTGCGCGACAGGCTTTTCCGTGAGCTTGACTCGAACGTCAGCCTGCGCGTTGGCGAAACAGACTCAACCGAAAGCTTTACCGTTTCGGGACGAGGCGAGCTTCATCTGTCGGTGCTTATAGAAAATATGCGCCGCGAAGGCTATGAGTTTCAGGTTTCAAACCCGGTCGTTATATACAAGGAAATCGACGGCGTTAAATGCGAGCCTGTAGAGCGTCTGACCGTCGACGTGCCAGAGGAATACACGGGCGTCGTAATGGACGGCGTTATTGCGAGAAAAGGTGAAATGACAAACATGGCGCCTACGGCGCAGGGATATACGCGTCTGGAATTTCTTATTCCGTCGAGAGGTCTCATAGGCTACAGAAGCGAGCTTCTGACAGCCACAAAGGGTACCGGAATTATAAACAGTATACTTGAAAGGTACGAGCCTTACAAAGGCGATTTTATGGGCAGAAACCGCGGCGCGCTTATCGCGTGGGAGGACGGTACAACTATCACCTACGGCTTGTTTAACGCGCAGGAGCGCGGAACGCTGTTTGTAGGCGCCGGAATAAAAGTTTACGAGGGCATGATTGTCGGCGAAAGCTCAAGACTTGAGGATATCGTCGTAAACGTATGCAAGAAAAAGCACGCGACAAACACAAGAGCCTCCGGCTCGGACGATGCTTTAAAGCTCGTTCCGCCCAAGGAGATGAGTCTTGAACAGTGTCTTGATTTTATTGCGGACGACGAGCTTCTTGAGGTTACGCCGAAAAATCTCCGCATGAGAAAGAAAATACTCAATACGAGTCTCCGCGCGAAGGCTGAAAGCAGAAAGAAATAATATTTTGAATAAAAAAGGAGAAAGAAAAATGGAGGAGCTTTTAAACACGCTGAAATTTGACGCTTCGGGACTTATTCCCGCGGTTGTGCAGAACATTGAGACAAACGAGACGCTTATGGTCGCGTATATGAACGCCGATACCATAAAACAGACGATGGAGACGGGCAGAGCAACCTTTTGGTCGAGAAGCCGTCAGGAGGTCTGGGTAAAGGGAGAGACGTCGGGGAATTATATGTATGTAAAGGAAATCCGCGTCGACTGCGACTGCGACTGTCTTGTTCTGCTTGTTAACCCGGCGGGTCCCGCGTGTCATACGGGTAACAGAAGCTGTTTCTTCCGCAAAATTGAGAACGGAAAGCTTGTCGAGGACAGTAAGGAGCCTGACAAATCGGATATATTTGCGCGCGAACAGGCTATCGTTATTGACAGAAAAGAGCATCCGGAGGACGGAAGCTATACAAATTATCTGTTCGACAAGGGCGAGGACAAGATTTTAAAGAAGGTAGGAGAGGAAGCCGCCGAGGTTGTTATCGCCGGTAAAAACCGCGACAAAGACGAGATAGGCTACGAGGTGGCCGACCTTATCTATCATTTGACCGTTATGCTTGTTGACAACGGCATGACGTGGGACGACATTTACACTGAAATGGAAAGACGCAGAAACTGATATGAACGGTAAATTATATTTATGCGCCACGCCGATAGGAAATCTGGGCGATGTGTCGTCGAGATGTCTCGAGGCGCTCAACAGCGTCGATTTGATAGCGGCGGAGGATACGCGCAGAACGCTGCGGCTTTTGAACCATTTTGAAATATCGAAGCCGCTTACGAGTTATCATGAGCACAATAAGCGTGAAAAAGGCGAATACATAATATCGCTTCTGAAAAACGGAAAAAGCGCCGCGCTCGTTTCCGACGCCGGCACTCCCGCTATTTCCGACCCTGGCGAGGACCTTGTAAGCCTGTGCATTGAAAGCGGGATTGAGGTTACGTCAATTCCGGGACCCGTCGCGGGTATAAACGCGCTTATACTGTCGGGGCTTTCGACAAAGCGGTTTGCGTTTGAGGGCTTTCTTTCGGTAAATAAGCGTCACAGAAAAGAACATCTTGAAAGCGTGAAGAACGATACCCATACGCTGATATTTTATGAGGCGCCGCATAAGCTCAGAAACACTCTTTCCGATATGCGGAAGGTTTTCGGGGGAGAGAGACGAATTGCCCTTGCGAGAGAGCTTACAAAAATTCATGAGGAGATTATGCGCTGCACCGTTGACGAGGCGGCCGCGTTTTATGAGGAAAATAATCCGCGCGGCGAATACGTAATCGTAGTCGAGGGCGCGAGCGAGCCGGAAATGTCTGAGGAGAACGCATGGGACGGAATTTCCGTAAAGGAACATGTCGACAAATATATAGCGCTTGGAATGACGTCAAAGGACGCGGTAAAAAAGGCGGCGGCTGACAGAAATCTGCCTAAGCGCGACGTGTATAATGAGTATCACAGAGGTGAATAGAATGAAAAAGAAGACAATGCTTTTTATAGGAACGGCAGCTGCGGCGGGGATATACGGCGCGCTGACGGGCAAGGGTCCGTTTAACGGCATAAGATTTAAAAAACAGCATGAGCATATTTCAAGATATGTCGAAACGCATTACCCGAATGCCCGCTATACGCCCATCGAAGCAACCGAAAACGGTTGGGCGACGGTTATAAAAAGACAGGGCATGCCGAAAATTATTCTCTATGTTAATTGCGACGATTTGGGAAATTATATCTTTACCGAATCTGAAATCGCGAACTCCTGATTTTAAATAAACGCGTTTTCGTAACCAAAAACCTCCCGTAAGCATAATATATGCTAAAAGGAGGTTTTAATTATGGGATTATTCGGAGGAGGCTGCAATAACGATTCCGGTCAGTGGATATGGATCGCTATAATAATCGTTCTCATTTTCGTATGCGGCGACGGAAATATCTTCGGCGGCAGAAACAATAACTGCTGCTGCGACCCGTGCTGCGATCCATGCTGCGATTCGCACAGACATGACGACTGCTGCTGATAAGACCAAAAAGGACTGCCGTATTATGAGCGGCGGTCCTTTTTGGCGTAAATTGTAATTTATGACGTCGCCGTTTTAAATCATTACGGCGATTGCGCTGTAATTATCGTTTTTTTCAATTTCGTTTGTATGAAGAATTTCAAGCATTTTTTCAAGCCATTCTTTCGGCGAGGACGATTTGCGCAGAGCTTTCTCCATGTCCTCCTCGGCGACGTATTCCCAGAAGCCGTCGGAGCAAAGCAAAAAAGCGTCTCCTTTTTTCAGCTCCGTAACAGGGGAGACGTCGGGATTCAAATCCTCCGGAGTGTTTATACATCTAAGAAGCCTGTTTTGATTTGGACTCCTGCGGATTTCGTCATAAGTAATCATGCCGTTTTCAAATTCCATAAAAGCCACCGAATGGTCGTCGGTTATACTGACTATTTCGCCGCCGCTGATATAGTAAAGCCTGCTGTCGCCGGCATGCGCCCATACGGCGTTCGCTCCGTCTGTCACAAGCGCGGCGACGGTCGAGGACATGTCGTGCTTTTCCGCGTCCGCGTCTCTTTCCTCGCCGAGAACGGAGGCGGCTTTTTCTATATAGCGGAACAGCAGCTTTTCCGACAGCCCCGGATTCTTCTCAAATTCCGCGCACACGGTTTCGCATACGGTTTTGGAAGCGATATCTCCGAAGGATTGTCCTCCAAGTCCGTCGCAAAGCGTAAAGCACCATAAATCTCCCGAGCGGGCGTAACCGACAAAGTCCTCGTTGTTTTCTCTTCCGCCTCTGTTTGTTATTGATACGGCTCTCATAGGCTTTTTACCTTTCTTCGTTTTCTTTTAATTCCGTTTCCCGTTCCTCCGAAGAAGGCGGTTCTTCCTCGTCTTCCTCGCTATCGGAGAGATTAATCTCCCGTTGCAAAATAAGCTGCCCCTCAAGCGCCTCGCTGTACAGCTTATCGTATTTAGCGTTAAAATTCCACATGAGCGCGATTGAGACGCACTGCACGGCTATTATGGCTGTCAGAAGTATCAGGAGAAGTCTGACCGCGCTTTTATTCTGATATCTGATTTTTTTATATTCCATAACCGAATCTCCTCATACTATGATATTTTTACGCCGTTAAAGCATACGGCCGCCTCTTTTTGGAGCAAATCAAAATTTTCCTTTGAGTTGGCGGCGATTACCGGTATAACCTTGTCATATACCAAATCCTCTCCGAGCGAGGCGATATATCCGCCGGCCTCGCGTATAAACAGAGACGCCGCGGCGTAATCCCACGGATACAGCCTTGCCTCGAAGAACATTTCTATTTTGCCTGCCGCGAGGTTGCAAAGTTCTATCGCCGCGCTCCCTATGCGCCGCATATCCTCGCACTGCATTTGTATCCTCTCAGCCAGACGGAAGCACATAGGCGCGTACTCTTTTTTATAAACGCTCATAGCGATACTGATTATTGAGTTTTCGAGCGGTCTTTGGGAGACGCGTATACGCTCGCCGTTCAGATACGCTCCCTTGCCTTTTTGGGCGTAAAACATCCTGTCCGAGTATGGGTTATAAACCGCGCCCATAACAGCCTCGCCGTTTTCGACAAGACCTATCGACACGGCGCTCATGCCCATATCGCGGACAAAATTGGAGGTTCCGTCTATCGGGTCGACTATCCACAGCTTTTTTGAGCCGTAGTCGTTGTCGTCGCTTTCCTCGCCGATAAAAGCCGCTTCGGGACAAAGAGCTCTAAGAGAGCGGCGCAGAAATTTCTCGATTTGTATATCGACGTCCGAAACATAATTTGCGGCTGTTCCCTTACTGCGAATATCGAATTCGCGGTTTTCAAGCATGATTCTTCCTGCCTGAACCGCGATGTTTTTCAGCTTTTCAATCATAATATCAGTCCTTACGTTTTTCGTATTCCGCCAGGAAACGCGAAAATTTTCCTATGCTGTTTTGGTTGAAGGCTATTCCGAGTTTCGTCAGCTTCATCAGAAGGTCGGCGCTCATTTTATCCTCGTACTCTACCTCAACCTCATAATCTGTTTTATCAAAATACCTTGTTTTGTCAAGGCAAAGCTCCGAGCCGTTATGCTTACGCGTGTGACGAAGCGTTGCGGCGCTTCCCATCCTGTACAGCTCGCCGGACTTTATTCCGGTGACGGCTTCGGCGGTTTCGGCGTCTATCACGTCGGGCGCGCCGTCAATCTCATACTCCGTTTCCTCGCATATCTGAACCGGACTCTTTTCATTTTTGTGCAGTTTCACCTGAAGCTTTGCCAAATCGCCGGTAACTCTTACGCGTACCATTATGCGTTTTTCGCGAAGAATACCGTTTTTATCGGTATAGTAGTTATTGACCTGCTCAATAGCGCCGTCCCACTTAAACGCTTTCAGCGCTCTCTCGTAGGTTTCCTTGTCAATAATACTTTTTATTTCAGTTTCCTTCATAAGCTCTTCTCCTATATGAATTGATTGCGCTCTTCCTTGTATTTATATCCGATTGACAATAATTTTTTCTCTATATCCTGCCTGTCAAGCTCCATATCGAAACACATTTCGTCAAGGCTTCCGTAAACATCGCGCAGCTTTGTATTTATAAAGCTTAAAAGTATCGCGGGGTCGTTCGGTATCATGTCGGTCCTCCATATAATTCTTTTCGGTTATTATTATACCACCTTGAAATAAAAATGTAAATAAAAACCTGTCATGTTTTGGCATGACAGTTACCGCTTGCCGACAAACTGTCGACAAGCCAAAAACAGCATTTTTTGATGTTGTTTTTGAATCTTTTCAAAGAAAAAACCAAAAGTTCCTCACATTCTTCGAAACTTTAGGTTTTAAGCCATTTTTGACGCGCATGTCGTCAAAAATGATTTTATTTGAGGCTAGCGCCTCAAGCTCCCATAAACAAGGCAGACAAAACCTCAAGGGTTTTGTCTACAGTCTGAAACTGTCATGTTTTGGCATGACAGTTAGGCGGTTATTGATTTTTATTGAATTATAATAGCGCCGTTGGACGACGGCTGTGAAGTGGGTTTTGACGTCGAAGCCGGAGTCGGCGAAGACGACGAGCCGCTGTCTTCGTCATCCGAATCGCTGTCCGAATCATTATCGGAATCACCGGAATCGCCGTCCGAATCGCTGTCCGAATCGCCGTCCGAATCGCCGTCCGAAGAAGTATTGGGACTCGCGGTTACAGCCGCGCTTTGATAATCAATTTCATCAAGCCTGTAGAAGCTGTAACCCTCGTTTATAAGATATTCGATTACAGCCGGAAGCGCGTCGGCCGTAGCCTGTTTTGCCGCCGCGTCATGCATCAGCACAACGGCGCTGTCATCCGTATCGATATTACTCTGCAAATACGCGAGCAGTCCGTCCGCATCCTTTGTCTTGCCTTCGGCGTCCCCGGTAAGAGAGTTCCAGTCGCAATAGTAGAAGCCGTAATCCTTGAGTACCGTCTTACATTCCTGCTTTACGGGAGAGTAGCTGTCGGCGCTTGATTTGTAGCTGCCGCCCGGAAAACGGACAAGCTTGAACGGCTCCTCCTCGCCGGTAACTGTTTTTATAAGTTCGTAACATTCGTTAATTTCATTAATAAATGTTTCGGTTGACACATATAATTTCTCATAGTTATGTCCGTCAGAGTGATTTGCAATCAGATGTCCCTCCTCGTAAACTCTTCGCGCCATATCGGGATTTGCCTCGATGAGAGAGCCGACTTCAAAGAAGGTCGCTTTTATGTTGTAACGTCTTAGCGTATCGAGAATCTGCGGAGTTATATTATTTGTCGGACCGTCGTCGAACGTGAGATAGCAACGCTTGTCCTGACCCGAATTTTCTATTATTTTAAGCAGGTCGTTCTGCTCCGACGCGGACGGGATTCCGGATACGGACGTCTGCTCCGGCAAGGCTGTGGGAGGCGCGGCGGGTTCCGCCGTGACTTCCGCAACGCCGTTCTCCGCGGCGGTATCGGGAGCGTTTTCCTTTTTGCACGTCGAAAAAGCGACGCATACAATAACGATTATACCGATAAAAGCGATTAAAAGAACAGCTGCGCGTATACGTTTTTTGCGGAGACGTTCGCGTCTCCTGCGTTCACGCCGTCTGTTCTCAAATTCACTGACTGTAGACATATTAATCCCCCTAATTTATATATATTCAGCTTGCCGTCAAACTGCCGGCAAGCCAAAAACAGCTCTTACTGATACTGTTTTTGATTTTTAAAGCAAAGCCAAAAGTTCCTCATTTTTGAAGCTTTAGGTTTTAAGCCGTTTTTGGCGCGGACGCCGTCAAAAATGATTTTACTTGAGGCCGGCGCCTCAAACACTCCTGAATAAGGCGGACAAAACCTCAAAGGTTTTGTTTAAAATTAATTATATTTTATTATATACCAAAATAAAAAAATTTTCAACATAATTTTTAAAATTAAATGACAATATATGTCGAAAAAGAAAGGAATGATATATTATGAAAAAATTTATTGTAACCGCATTGTGCGCCGCGCTGCTGCTTTCGGGCTGCGCGGACGCCTCAAAGACGTTTGAGCCGGATGATTCTCGAGACCAATCGGGGTATGAACAGCTCGACGGAGAGGGTACGGGCTGGGGGTTTGTACGCAGAAAGGGCGCGCCGCCCGATATTCCGAACGCCCAAAAGGAGCTTTTTAGGAAATACGACTGCTTTTATATGGATGAGGACGCTCCCAAAACATTGTATCTGACGTTTGACGAGGGGTATGAGAACGGATACACGTCAAAAATCCTCGACGTGCTTGAGAAGACGGAAACGCCGGCGGCGTTTTTTGTGACGGGACCGTATCTTGAAAATCAGACAGAGCTTGTTCAGAGAATGATAGACGACGGACACATTGTCGGAAACCATACGGTAAACCATCCGAATCTTCCGAAACAGCCGGTTGAAACGGTAAAGACGGAGCTTGACACGCTGAATAAAAAATGCGAGGAAATGTATGGCGTTTCAATGAAATATATGCGTCCGCCGGAGGGTGAGTACAGCGAGAGGGTTTTGTCGATAGCCAAGGATATGGGTTATAAGACGATATTGTGGAGCTTCGCATACAAAGACTGGGATATAAATATGCAGCGGGGGGCGGATTACGCCTTTTCGCAGGTTACGCCGTATCTGCACGACGGAGCGATAATGCTTCTCCATGCCGTTTCTTCGGATAACGCGGCGGCGCTTGAGGATATAATAACTTACGCGAAAGAAAAAGGATTTGTGTTTAAAAGTCTTGACGAACTGGGACAGCGGAATTGAATTGTAAACCAACATAAAGAAAAATAGGTTGACAATTCCGACGTTATGTATTATACTTAATTTATTAAATGTATAACGGAGGAATTTTGATATGAAAATGAGGACGAGAAATATAACGCTGTGCGCTCTGTTCACAGCCGTAATGTGCGTTCTGTGCGTGATAACAATTCCGATAGGTCCCGTTCCCATTACGCTCGGAACGCTTGGAATTATGCTTACGGCAGTGATACTGGGACATAAGAGAGGAACTGCTTCCGTGCTTGCGTATATTCTGCTCGGAGCGGTCGGTCTTCCCGTGTTTTCCGGCTTTAAGGGCGGTTTTCAGGTCTTAATCGGACCTACCGGCGGTTACATATGGTCGTACATAATTATGGCGTTTTTGATAGGCTTTGCGTCGCGAACGCTGCCAAAGAATAAATGGACGGCAATGCTGAAAATTTTTATTGCGTGTATTGCGGGAATCGCCGTATGCTACGCTCTCGGAACGGTTCAGTTCATGTTTGTTCAGAAAACAAATCTTACGCAGTCGCTTATGATGTGCGTAGCGCCGTTTATACCGTTTGACGCCGTAAAAGCCGTCGTAGCCGTTTATCTCGGTTATACCGTGCGCAAAGCTCTCGAAAAAGCCGGTTTGGCGTGATTTTCATCAATAAAATTGCCCGGAGCGCCGTTATATTCGCGTTCCGGGCGTAATATACAATCACAAATTTTTTGTTACATGTTTGAGGTATTCTTTAAATTCGTTTTTTAAATCTTCTCTTGCGAGAGCAAAATCGACAGTCGCCCGGAGGAAGCCCTGCTTGCTTCCTATATCATAGCGTTTCCCCTCGAAATCGTACGCGTAGACGTTCTCGATTTTTGAGAGCTTTACGAGGGCGTCGGTGAGCTGTATTTCGCCGCCCGCGCCTTTAGGCGTTTTTTCGAGACAATCAAATATGGCGGGAGTTATAATATATCTTCCCAGCGCCGCTATATCCGAAGGCGCTTCATCGGGCGAAGGCTTTTCAACCATACCCCTGACGCGGTACGTTCCGTTCCCGATATTTTCACCGTCGACAATTCCGTATTTCGAAACATGCTCCGCGCCGACTCTTTGAACGCCGAGAATCGTCGCGTTATATTTTTCGTACTGCTCGGCGAGCTGACCTATACACGGCTTGTCCGACACAACGACGTCGTCGCCGAGCATTACCGCGAACGGTTCTCCGCCCGCGAAGCTTTTGGCGCACAGTACGGCGTGACCGAGTCCCTTCTGTTCCTTCTGACGCACAAAATGCACGTTTATTTTATCGGAAATCTCTCTGACAGCCTGAAGCGTCTGAATTTTGCCGTCGCGCTCGAGAATTGTCTCAAGCTCAAACGCCTTGTCAAAATGGTTGACGATCGATTCTTTTCCGCGCGAGGTGATAATAAGCAGCTCTTCGACGCCCGCTTCGGCGGCTTCCTCCGCGATATACTGTATCGCGGGCTTGTCCACTATCGGCAGCATTTCCTTGGGTACCGCCTTTGTTGCGGGAAGAAATCTTGTGCCTAATCCGGCGGCGGGTATTACCGCTTTTTTAATTTTCATACTATCAACTCCTTTTCCCTTGCAATTATATAATTATTATAGTATAATTTATAAATAAAATCAACACGAACTACAGGAGAGAATAACGGATATTCTCTCCGACGGAACCGTTATTGAAAGAATACGTACGAATATATCGAGATGAAAGAGGGAAATAAATGAAATTTGAAAATACGGAAGTATACGGCTTCAAAAGCGCGATGCGCGGTATGCGCAATCCTTTGGAGTCATGGAGAAAAAACGATACGTCCGAGGAGGGCGGAAGCGTTACGATCGGCGAAAATGATTTGGGACTTGCCCAAAGGCTGATACGCTCGGGAAGCGAGCACAGGAAATTTATGCGTCAGATTTTTGTTTCTGTCGATATAACCGGACCGCTCTACTGGTGGAAGGAGTTCGATACCTACAAGGTCGGCACCGTAGCGAACAGCGCTTCCACTATGCATAAGCTCGCGTCGACGCCGATAACGGCGGAATGCTTTGAGATTGACGATTACAATCCCGAACTTGATTGCGGCGGAGAGAAGCTTTCGGACGTGATAGAAAAGCACATTGCTTTTCTTGAGAAAATGCGTTTAAAATATCTTGAAACAAAGGATAAGTCGTACTGGAAGGAGCTTATTCGCTGGCTGCCGGAGTCATGGCGGCAGACGAGAACGGTTACCATGAGCTATGAAAACCTTTTGGCGATGTGTTCGAAGGGACAGAGGCGTTTTCATAAGCTGACGGAATGGTCTGTATCGTTTATCGCGTGGGCGCGGACGCTGCCTTACGCGCAGGAGCTGATTTTTATAGATGAAATCGATGAGTAAAAGAACGGAGGAATTAACGTGAAACGAAGCGATTACATATCATGGGACGAATATTTTATGGGTATCGCGCTTCTCAGCGCTCAGAGATCAAAGGATAATAATACGCAGGTAGGCGCGTGTATAGTGAACCGCGAAAATAAAATTCTTTCGCTCGGCTACAACGGTATGCCGATAGGCTGCAGCGATGACGAAATGCCGTGGGAGCGTGAAAGCGAGAATCCCGTCGACACAAAATATATGTATGTTTGCCACGCGGAATTAAACGCTATTTTAAACCGAAGCTCGGGCTCGCTTGAAGGCGCGAAGCTCTATGTTACGCTTTTTCCGTGCAACGAGTGCGCCAAGGCGATTATACAGTCGGGCATACGCGAGATTGTGTATATGTCCGACAAGTATTCCGACAGCGCAAGCGCCATAGCGGCTAAGAAAATGTTCGATATGGTCGGAATTAAGCACAGAAGATATGAAGCGACGGGAAGAAAACTGACAATTGAGCTTTAACGCGCCGAAAGGAAAAGAAAAATGACTGATATACGAAAGCTGCTCGGCAAAAAAACGCTGTTTTTTGACGGCGGCATGGGAACAATGCTGCAAAAAAACGGTATGGGCGCCGGAGAAATTCCCGAGCTGTTAAATTTGACGCGTCCCGATTTAATTGAGAAAATACACACCGAATATCTTGAAGCCGGCGCGGATGTGATAACGACAAATACCTTCGGCGCGAACCCTTTAAAGGCGGAGGAAATAGGCGAAAGCCTTGATATGATAATCGCGGCGGCGGTCGGCACGGCAAGAAAAGCCGTAAACAGATTTCAGTCGGAGGATAAGCCGCGCTTCGTCGCGTTTGACATGAGCTCGAGCGGAAAGCTTCTGGAGCCTTTGGGAAATCTTTCCTTTGACGAATGTTACGACGCGTTTGCGAAAACCGTAAAAACCGCCGAAAAGTGCGGAGTCGACCTTGTAATTATAGAAACCATGTCCGATACTCTCGAGGCGAAAGCGGCGGCGCTGGCGGTTAAGGAGAATACAAAGCTGCCCGTGTTCTGCACGATGACGTTCGACGAAAGCTATAAGACCCTTACCGGCGCGGACGTGTCGGTTATGTCGGCAATGATGGAGGGTCTCGGCGTAGACTGCGTCGGTATAAACTGCGGTCTCGGACCCGCTCAGATATACGAAATGATGAAGGATTTGGCGCAAATTTCATCGATACCGATTATGGCTCAGCCGAACGCGGGACTTCCGCAGATTGAGAACGGGAAAACCGTATATAACGTGTCGCCTGAGCAGTTTGCCGACGAATGTGAGAAGATAGCGAAAATAGGCGCGTCCGTTCTGGGAGGATGCTGCGGAACAACGCCGGAGCATATAAAACGTCTTGTCGAGCGATGCTCGCGCTACGCTCCAATAGTCGAGGAGAAAAATCTTACCGTCGTCGCGTCGTACTCGAAAACGGTTATCCTGGGACAGGGACCCGTCATAGTCGGCGAGCGCATAAATCCGACGGGTAAAAAGAAGTTCAAGGAGGCGCTCCGCGAGGGCGATATTGATTATATTCTGAACGAAGCGTTCAAACAGCGCGACGCCGGCGCGCATATACTTGACGTAAATGTGGGACTGCCGGAAATCGACGAAAAGCAGATGATGGAAAGGGCGGTAAAAGCCGTAAGCGCGGCTGTAAACCTGCCGCTGCAGATTGACAGCTCAGACCCGGCAACGATTGAGCGCGCCATGCGTATATATAACGGAAAGCCGATGGTTAACTCCGTCAATGGCAAGAGGGAAAGCATCGACGCGATAATGCCGATAGTAAAAAAATACGGAGGCGTGCTTGTCGGTTTGTGTCTTGATGAGGGCGGAATTCCTCCGACGGCGCGGCAGCGTTTCGATATAGCGAAAAAAATACGCTCCGGCGCGGAGAGATACGGAATCGCGCCGAAAAATCTTGTAATGGACGCGCTTACGCTGACTGTTTCCGCGCAGCAGAAGGAGTCGGCTGAAACGTTAAAGGCGCTTAAAATGATAAAGGATGAACTTGGAATATGCACGACGCTCGGAGTGTCGAATATATCCTTCGGACTGCCGAGGCGTGAAATCGTTAACAGTACGTTCTTCGCGCTTGCGCTTCAAAGCGGTCTTGACGCGTGTATCATAAACCCGTGCGCCGACACGATGATGGGCGCGTACCGCGCGTTTATGGCTCTGTCGTGCCGCGACGGCGAATGCCGGGAATATGTCGGCGCGTACGCCGGAACAAAATCACAGACAACGGTAACGCATGAAAATCAGACGGAGGAGAGGAGCGAAAGCGTTAATCCGCTTTTTGATATAATAATAAAGGGACTCAAGGACAGGTCGTACGGCGAAACCGTAAAACAGCTTGAGCATAACAATCCTATGGATATTGTTAATAATGTGCTTGTCGCGGCGCTTAACGTCGTCGGACGCGAGTTTGAAAAAGGCGCTATGTTTCTGCCGCAGCTTATGATGAGCGCGGAGACGGTTAAGAATTCCTTTGACGCGATAAAAGCGCATATAGAAAAAACAGGCGAAAAGCAGGAGAGCAAGGGTAAAATCGCCGTGGCGACGGTTAAGGGAGATATTCACGATATAGGAAAGAATATCGTTAAGGTTCTGCTTGAAAATTACGGCTATGAGGTGCTTGATTTGGGCAAGGACGTGCCGCCGCAGACAATTGTGGACGCGCTTAAAGATAACGATATTCACTTGTGCGGTCTTTCCGCGCTTATGACGACAACGGTCGTGAGCATGGAGGAAACGATTAAGGCGATACGGTCAGCCGGACTTGACGTTAAGGTATGGGTAGGCGGAGCCGTGCTTACGCAGGAGTACGCCGATATGATCGGCGCGGATAAATATTGCCCCGACGCGCTGTCGTCTGTAAATTACGCGAATGAGTTTTTTGGAAATTAAAGACGGAACCGGAAACACGGAGCTGCTGCGTTAAAAACGCTCAGCTCTTTGATTTTGGATATAAATTATAGTTTAGGCGCGCGCGTCCGCGCGCCGTCTGAAATCTTCGATTTCAGCCAATCTCAGAACAGAGAAATTAAAAAAGTTCCTTGCAAAACTTTTTTAATTTTGAGCAAACTGACGCGCATGTCGTCAGTTTGCAATTCGCGCCTGCGGCGCCGTCCTACAACCGTTGGAATTGAATATTTCGTAGGGGACGGCGTCCTCGACGTCGCGCATTCGCTTCGCGAATGCTCTAAACTATAATTTACCGAAATAATTTTAACAAAATAAACGGAAAGGGCATATAAAATGGAAAATGATTTTTCGAAAGGGAAGATATGGAAAAGCATAATCGCTCAGTCGATTCCGCTTATACTCGCGCAGCTTGTGCAGCTTCTGTACAATGTCGTTGACCGCGTTTACATAGGACGTCTGCCGGGAGGAGACAGCATGGCTCTTACGGGAATAGGACTTGTGTTCCCGCTTACGTCGCTTGTCGCCGCGTTTACTAATCTGTTCGGAACCGGCGGCGCTCCGCTGTTCGCTATAGCCAGAGGCGCAAAAAAAGAGGACAGAGCCGAAAACATACTCGGCAATACCTGTTCTCTTTTGCTGATTTTTTCTGTTGTTATATTTGTCGTATGCTATATTTTTCGTAAGCCGATTTTATATCTGTTCGGCGCCGGCGACGCTTCATACGTTTACGCGGATGCGTATCTCAAAATATATCTGTTCGGTACGCCGTTCGTTATGCTGTCGGCAGGTCTGAACGGCTTTATCAACGCTCAGGGCTTCCCCAAAACAGGCATGATGACAACCGTAATAGGAGCGGCGCTGAATCTTGCCCTCGACCCGCTGTTTATATTTGTGTTTGACATGGGAGTGAGCGGCGCGGCGCTCGCGACTGTTCTGAGCCAGATTGTGTCCGCGGCGTGGGTTTTGAAATTCCTTACCGGTAAAAAAGTGACGCTTCATATCAGGAAAAAATACATGCGTCCGAAATCCTCGCTTGTAAAGGAAATAACCTCTCTCGGTCTCGCGGGATTTATTATGCAGGGAACAAACTGCCTTGTGCAGGCAGTCTGCAACGCGACGCTTAAAACATTCGGAGGCGAGCTGTATATCGGCGTAATGACTGTAATAAATTCAGTCCGCGATATCGCGTCGCTTCCCGTCAGCGGACTGACAAGCGGAGCGCAGCCCGTAATCGGCTATAATTACGGCGCAGGGGATTATAAACGCGTAAAACAGGGAATTAAGTTTATGGCTCTGCTCGGAGTTATATATACGGCGGCGGTATGGCTGTTTATTGTAAAAGAACCGAAGCTTCTTATATCGGTTTTCACAAACGATACGGCTATGCTTGAATTCGGCGCGTCCGCGCTTCATATATATTTTTTCGGCTTCTTCTTTATGGCGTTTCAGTTTGCCGGTCAGAGTACGTTTACCGCGCTCGGATACTCAAAGCAGGCGATATTTTTCTCACTTCTGAGGAAAGCGGTTATAGTTGTGCCGCTGACGATTATACTGCCGCGCGCCGGCTTCGGCGCGGACGGCGTATTCCTTGCCGAGCCGATATCTAACGCTCTGGGAGGTCTCGCGTGTTTTCTTACAATGTGGTTCACTGTGTACCGCAGACTGGGCTGAATAATTCACCTTACAAGCAGATACGCTGTATATAAGGCGTATATCAAAATCATCGTAACGCCCGCCGAACGGGTGATTTTCTTTTTCGCGAGAGATATTATATATGTCGTCGCGAACACGCCTATAAGCACGCATATATCGGATACGGCGTGTCCGTCCGTGGTGATAGCGCCTATTGACGCCGATATGCCGAGGATGAAAAGTATATTGAATATGTTTGAGCCTACAACGTTGCCGACCGCTATATCGTTTTGATTTTTACGCGCGGCGACGACCGATGTTACAAGCTCCGGCAGCGACGTGCCTATCGCTACGACTGTCAGACCTATTACAGTTTCGCTCATACCCGCCATTGCCGCAAGCTCCTTAGCGCCGTAGACGGTGAACTGTCCGCCTGCGATTACTCCCGCAAGACCGGCAAGAATTAAAACCATGCATTTCCACATCGGAGTTTCCGATTTCAATTCTTCCGCGCCTGTTTCGGACAGAAGCTTCGCTTCTTTTTTTCCGGCGAATACGGAACCTGCCATGAATAAAACAAACAGCGCCAGAAGCACAATTCCGTCAAATCTTGTAAGGGCGGGTTCTCCGTGGTTAAGCGTCGTAACAAGAATAAGCATAATTACCGTTATTCCGACGCAGAACGGGAAGTCGCGCTTTAAAAGATTTTTCTTAACGATTACCGGCGAAAACAGCGCGCTCGCGCCGAGTACGACAAGAGTGTTAAACGTATTTGAGCCGATTACGTTTCCTATGGCGATTTCGTTGCTGCCCTGAAGAGACGCCGTTATGCTGACCGCGGCCTCCGGCAGACTCGTTCCGAACGCCACAACCGTCAGTCCGACTATATACGCCGGGATTTTCAGCTTAGCCGATAAATCGCCCGCGCCGTCTACAAAAAAATCCGCGCCTTTGACAAGCAGTACAAATCCGCCTATCAGAAATACAATCATTAAAAATAAGTTCATTGCAGTTACTCCTTTTTTTCTTTTCTTCTTTTCATGCCGCCCGGCGGCAAAAGAAAAGACTTTTATCACACAAAAAAGCGTAATAAAAGTCTCGTTGCTTACTGAACGACCGGGATTTCTCCGTACTGACGGTCAATTCAACGCATACCGCGTGAACTACTCCCCTTTATATCCGTCTAAAATTATATGACAAAATTTATCATATGTCAATCTTTTTTGTTATTTTCTCTGTTTTTACCGAAATAAAAAAACATTGTTCTAAAACTGTTTGTCCAATAATATATATCAAATACAAAACACAAACGGAGGAGAGAACGATGTACATAGCGAACAACGAAACCGGATTTTCTTCAAAGGGTATTCTCAATTTCATGCCTCAGGGACTGAGGCGGTACATGTATAACATCAGTCTTGACGGCGTATGCGAGATACGTCTGCGGCTCGGGAAGCCGCTGTGTATTCATTACGGAGACGGGTTTTTTTATGTGAATTCCCGAGGAAATCTTACGAGAATACCGACTTCGGGAATACGCGTTACGAGAGCGCATATTGACGAGGCGCTTGAGATCGCCACGAGCGCGTCGGTTTATTCCGTGCGCGATGAAATAAAAAACGGTTTTCTTACAATAGCGGGCGGTCACAGAATCGGCATAACCGGCGCCGCGGTAATAAAGGAGGACAAAATATCTTTTATCAAGGATATTTCGGGACTCAGCTATCGTATCGCAGGCGAGGTTATCGGCGCGGCGGACAAGGTGACGCCGCTTATACTGCGCGACGGCGAGGTAAAAAACACGCTCATAATATCGCCGCCCGGCGCGGGCAAGACGACAATGCTCCGCGATATCGCGCGTCAGCTTTCGTATAAGTCATACCGCGTCGGTATAGTTGACGAGAGACGCGAGATTGCGGCTATGACGGAGGGCAGAAGCGCGTTTGACCTTGGGTTTAACACCGATGTTCTGGAGGGAGCGGACAAGGCGGAGGGGATGTTAATGGTTCTGCGCTCCATGAGTCCGGATGTAATTATTACGGATGAAATAGGCGCAAAGAGAGACGTTGACGCCATTGAGAAAATCACAAATTCCGGCGCGGCGGTAATCGCTTCCGTACACGGCAGGAATATCGCGATGATAAAGCGCAGAGACGATTTAAGGCGTATGCTTCAATTTTTTGACCTGGCGATTACGCTCGGAAAACGCGACGGAATAGGAACCGTCGAGGAGGCGCTTTTTGAATGGTAAAGCTTCTCGGCGCGGTTATGGTCGGCGCGGCGTGCGGTTACTTCGGATTCAAAATGAGCTTTTCGCTTAAAACCCGCGCGAAAAGTCTTTCGGATATCGCTTCATCGCTTGAAATGCTTGAAAGCGAAATCAACTTCAGCGCGAGCAAGTTGAAAAAGGCGTTTAAAAGAATAGACCGTAACGGGCTTTTCGCGCTGGCGGCAGACAATATGGAAAAGGAAGGCGTACGCGCCGCATGGAGGAGCGCGGTGCGGGAGCTTGGAACAAAGCTGTGTCTTGCGGAAGCCGACAGTGATATACTGCTCATGCTCGGCGAAAATATCGGCAGAACCGACGCCGATGATCAGATAAAGAATATAAAGTACATAAAGAGCATGATAAGCCGTCAGGAAGAGAGCGCACGCGGCGAGTATGAGAGGCTGGGGAAAACGTACCGCAGCGGCGGGATACTGACGGGCTTGATGATAGTAATTATATTAATATAACGGAGCGGAATTATGAATGTGGATCTTATTTTCCAGATAGCCGGCGTCGGAATAATCGTAGCGGTTTTAAATCAGCTCCTGACGCGCGCGGGACGCGAAGAGCAGGCGCTTTTGACGACGCTCGCCGGACTTGTCGCGGCTCTGCTTATAGTGACGCAGCAGATAGGCGAGCTGTTTGAAACAATCAAGAGTATATTTAACTTATAGGTGAAAAATGGATATATTTAAGATAATCGGCGCCGGACTTATAGGAGGGATTCTTTCTATAGTCATTAAGCAGTACAAAAAAGAATACGCGGTTCTTATCGGACTTGTCACAGTGACGGTGATAATGTTTTTTACAGCGGACACGCTCAGTTCCGCCGTGGAGCAAATTTCGCTGCTTACGGAAAAAAGCGGCGTGGACACGCGCTATTTTACGGCGGTGATGAAGGTGGTGGGCGTGGCGTACATAACGCAATTCGGGGCGGAAATACTTCGCGACGGAGGGGAAGGAGCGATTGCGCTCAAGGTGGAGCTTGCGGGGAAAATATTTATTCTCGGACTTACTCTGCCTATAGTCACGGAATTTCTGGAGGTGTGCGTAGATGCGCTCAGCGCTGTTTAAAATAATTCTTCTTTTTATACTGATTATGCCCGCGGGAGCTTATGCGGCGGAAATTCCCCGCATTGAGGGAGAGGATTTATTTAATGAAACGGTGGAAAATGCTCTGACGGGCAAAATGTCGTTTAATCCGATAGACATATTGAATATGCTGTCGGACGACCTTTTGGGGGAAGTGAGGGAATGCGGAAATAATATAATAATATTTTGCATAATAGCGGCGATTTCGGGAGTAATAACTACGGTTTCCGGTTCTCTCGGAAATAAGTCCGTAAGCGAAGCGGCGTTTTTTGCCTGTTTCACGCTTATGAGCGCGGCGGCTATAAAGTGTTTTTCGGCGGCGATGCGGTACGGTACCGAGGTAATCGGGGCGATGACCGGCTTTATAACAAAGCTGACTCCGCTCTTTATGATTACAATAGCGGCGAGCGGAAAGACGGCGTCGGCGGCGGCGTTTCAGCCTGTGATGTCGGGCGCGGTGTATGTTGTATCCGTGGTAATTGAGAAATGCCTTGTGCCGCTCGTGGCGTTCAGCGCGGCGCTTGCCGTCGCGGGAAATATAAGCGACAAGGTGCGGCTTTCCGGCTTCTGTCGCGTAATAAAATCAATATCAAAATGGCTTATGGCGGCGATTATAACGATTTTTACCGGAATCAGCTCAATATACGGCTTTTCCTCGCCCGCGCTTGACGCGGTAAGCGGCAAAGCGGTCAAGTTTGCCGTCGGAAGCCTTGTTCCCGTGGTGGGAACGTTTTTGTCGGACACGCTTGAAACAGTTGTAAGCGGCGCTCGTCTTGTTAAGAATTCGGTGGGAGCGGCGGGAATAGTAGTGATGTGCGTCATATGCGCGATACCGATTTTGAAAATCGGCGTTATTCAGCTTATGCTCAAGCTTACCTCGGCAATCGCCGAGCCGCTTACAGACAAGCGTATTTCTTCAATGATGTGGGAGGCGTCCGAGGCGGTGACAACCGTTTTTGCCATGGTGATAATGGTGGCGGCGCTGTTTCTCATAAATATAAGCATTATGATGGCGGCGACAAATATGGGGTAAATTATGAAATCATATATAATAACCATAATCGGAGCGACGCTTCTGTCGGCGCTCTCGGGAATACTCGCGCCGGAGAAGTGGCGGTCATATGTTCAGGTAATAACGGGACTTGTGATTATATGCTGTATAGTATCGCCTGTGACGACGATAGTGAAAAGCGATATATTGAGCGGCTTCGACAGCGTCGGGGAGAATATCGAAAACAACAAAAACCTTCAGCGCGACCTTGTTGTGGAGGAGCTGAAAAAACGCGTTGACGACGATATAGCGGCGAGAATGAAAAAGGAATTCAATCTGAATGTAACGGCGGAATGCGAGATACGCGTCAATGACGAGGGCGCGATTGAGGGAGTGGACAACGCGCTTATCAGGGGGGATAAACTGACGGAGCGCGCAAGAAGCAGATTATGCGAGGTGTACGGTCTTACGCCTTATGAGGTGCATGATGAATAAGGAAGAAATAATAAAAATATTTAAAAATAAGAATAACCGGCTGATATGTTTAATATTTATAATTGGAGTTGTACTTATGGTGGCGGCGGGCGGACATATGAACAAAAAGGCGCCGCAGGTAAATGTGACGGAGGTAAGCGCCGCAGACGAGGAAAAGCGTCTGGCGGATATTCTGTCGCAGATAGACGGCGCGGGCGACGTCTCGGTTATGATAACATATTATTCAAGCTCTGAAAAAAATATCGCTTATGAAACAAAAACTTCTTCAAGGGAAGACAAGAGCGAGAGCGAGGATAAAAAGGCTGTTATGACGGACGGCTCGCCGATGGTGGTAAAAGAAGTGTACCCGCAGGTAAAGGGCGTTATCGTAACGGCGCAGGGGGCGGGAAACGCGGGTGTAAGAAACGCTATTTCCGAAGCCGTTGCGGCGTCGCTCGATGTACCGGCGCATAGAATCTGTATCTTTAAAAAGGAGGAATGACATAATGGTTTTAAAAAAGAAAGAGATAATCGCGGCTTCGCTTGTGGCGCTTATAGGAGTGGCGGGATATCTGAACTGGTCCTATCAGGACACAATAAGGGTGCAGGACGGCGAAAGCTATATTGAGACGGGCAAAAAGCTTGGCGAGGCGCAGTATGTAAACGCCGTGGATGAGGTTGAGGAGACGTCCGAAGAAAATCCTGATGAAGAAAAGAGCGAAGAGACGTCGTCGGATAACGCATCGGAGCAGACAAATAATACTCAGGAGCAGAACGCGGGGCAAACCTCGGAGCAAGCCGGCATGCAGACTTCGGGTTCCGACAATTACTTTGAGCAGGCGAAGCTCAATAAGGAGACGTCGCGTTCAAAGTCTCTTGAAATCCTTAACCGTACAGCCGAAAACGAGAGCTTTGACGCCGAAATACGCAAAAAGGCAGGCGATAAGATTTTAGCCGCCGCGAATAACGTGCAGAAGGAATCTGAAATTGAAAGTATAGCGCAGTCAAAGGGCTACGGAGAAATCTGCGTGTACGTTGACGACAGCGAAGTAAACGTGATGGTCAGAAAGGACGGTTTCGGCGACGAGGACGTAGTAAAGCTGACCGCGATAGTAACCGAGCAGCTTAAAATTTCCGCGCAAAACGTAAAAATAGTTGAAGTTAAATAATTTATATGATATAATATATATACAATATTTTCGGAAAAATTTATGGAGGTAATATTATGGATGAAGAAATCAAAGTTACACCGGAAGCCGAGGAAGAAGGCGTAAATGAGGAAGCCGTCGTTTATGAAGCGGAACAGCCGCAGGAAGAGCCGGTAGGCAACGTTAAAATTTCCGTTGACGTAGTATCTACAATCGCGGGTATTGCGACAAGCGAGGTTGACGGCGTGGCGGGTATGTACGGAACCTTGGCGGGCGGTATCGCTGAGATGCTCGGCGCGAAAAAGAACCCCTCAAAGGGCGTTAAAGTCGACATGAATGAAACAAGCGTTACGATTGACCTTTATATCGTGGTGGATTACGGTGTGAGAATACCGGAGCTTTCGTGGGAAATACAGGAAAATGTCAAGAATAACGTCGAGACTATGACGGGACTGAAGGTTCTTAAAGTCAATATTCATATTGAAGGAGTCAGCTTCGAGAAGGAAAACGCCGAGAAAATCGAGTTTGACGGCTCTGAAAACGAGGAAAGCGCTCAGGAAGGTGAAGACGCCGCTGATTAATCCGAAAATAAAAATCTCAAAACGACGGTTTGCCGACCGCCGTTTTGAGATTTTATAAGTTCTTTATTTATCGCCGTACCGTGAAACGAAGCAAAGATCTTCTTCAATTCTCAGAAGCTGATTATATTTTGCGACTCTGTCAGTTCTTGACGGCGCGCCTGTTTTAATCTGACCGCTGTTGACGGCGACCGCGATATCGGCTATAGTTGTATCCTCAGTCTCGCCGCTGCGGTGCGAAATCACGGCGGTATAGCCGTTCCTGTGAGCCATTTCCACCGCGTCGAGCGTTTCGCTGAGAGTTCCTATCTGATTCACTTTGACGAGAATCGAGTTGCCGACGCCTTCGCATATACCGCGCGCGAGACGCTTAGGATTTGTTACAAACAAATCGTCTCCGACGAGCTGTATTTTTTCGCCAAGACGTTCGGTCAGCATTTTCCAGCCGTCCCAGTCGTCTTCACCCAGTCCGTCCTCAATTGAGAATATCGGATATTTACCGCATAGGTTTTCCCAGTAGTCTACCAGCTCGGAGGCTGTTTTTTTTATGCCCGATTTCGGCAGAAGATATGTTCCGTCTTTCTGCGCCCACTCCGAGGACGCCGCGTCTATGGCGATTTTAAAGTCGTCGCCGGGAGTGTAGCCGGCGCGGCCTATCGCGTTAACAATAACCTCCAGAGCCTGCTCGTCCGTATCGAGATTCGGCGCGAAGCCGCCTTCGTCGCCGACGGCTGTTGTGTTTCCCATCTCTGAGAGAACCTTTTTAAGCTCGTGGAATACCTCGCTGCACCATCTCAAGCCCTGACGAAACGATTTTGCGCCGAAAGGCATTATCATAAATTCCTGTATGTCAACATTGTTGCCGGCATGCGCTCCGCCGTTTAAAATATTCATCATCGGTACGGGCAGAACATGCGCGTTTACGCCGCCGATATACTGAAACAGCGGCATTTCAAGACTTGCCGCCGCCGCGCGCGCCACGGCAAGCGACGCGCCCAGAATAGCGTTCGCGCCGAGGTTGGATTTATTTTCCGTACCGTCCAGCTCGCACATTTTCATATCTATCGAACGCTGGTCAAGCGCGTTCATTCCTATAAGAGCGTCGGCTATTTTTTCGTTTATGTTGTTTACGGCGTTTTTTACGCCCTTGCCGCCGTAACGCTTCGAGTCGCCGTCACGCAGCTCCACAGCTTCAAATACGCCGGTGGACGCGCCCGAAGGCACGATTGCCCTGCCGCATCCGCAATCCGTATGAACCTCCGCCTCTACCGTGGGGTTTCCCCTCGAATCCATAACCTCTCTTGCGAATACGTCGATAATTTCAATATACCGTTTCATTGCTTTCCCTCCT
>CAYRSG010000021.1:0-26753 GCA_964426905.1 uncultured Clostridium sp.
CTGATTAAGGGTTTGATGATAATTTACGAGAAGAATAAATTATAGTTTAGGCGCGTATTTGCGGCAACGCTCTGCAAGCCCCACTGGTCAAATGCGTCAGCATTTGTAAGAGGGGGGTGGCATTTGCGAAGCAAATGACGGGGGTCTAATAATCTCTGTTTTAGACCTTCCACCACCGCCTATGGCGGCGGTCCCCCCCTTCCTCCGAAGTGCCTCCGGCGCTTCGCAGGACGGCTTTCTACTAAACTATAATTTCCGAAAGAAGGTAAAACATGTACGGATATGAAACATTTCACGATGATCTGATGAAAAACCTTATAGAGTCGGTTCACAGCGGTTCCGCCTCGCACGCGTACGTTTTTGAAGGCGAAAAAGGGCTCGGTAAACTCAGCTCCGCGCGCCTTTTCGCGGCGGCGCTCGCATGTCCCAACGCCGAAATTTCTCCCTGCGGCTCATGTCCGTCGTGCATCGAGGCGAAGGCAAACACAAATCCCGATATTATCTATGTCCGTCCGAAGAAGGATAAGAAAACAATAGGCGCGGACGATATGCGTTCTCTTGAGGAGGACGTCGCGATAAAGCCGTTTTCCTCCGCGAGAAAGGTATATATAATCGAGGACGGCTCGCTTCTGACAGAAGCGGCGCAGAACGTTTTTTTGAAAACCTTTGAGGAACCTCCCGAATACGCGGTTTTCATAATTGTAATCGAAAACTTATCGGCGCTGCTGCAAACCGTTTTGTCGCGCTTTACGCTGATTCATTTTCCGGAGATTTCCGACCGCGCTGTGGAAAGCTATATAAAATCAAAATATCCCGACGAGACGGAACGTCTTCCGTTCCTTGTGAAATACTGCGCCGGAGTACCCGGCGCCGCCGACGCGGTTATTGCCGACAGCGAATTTGAAGCTCTGCGTTCCGCGTCGCTTCAAAAGCTTTCTTCACTGCTTTCCGGCAAACGTCTCGCCGCGTTTGAAATCCGGGATTTTCTTGACGAAAACAAGGAAAGAGCGTCGGAAATACTTGATTTTTGGCTTTCGTTTCTGCGCGACGCCATTCTTATTCAAAACGACGCGAGAGACGAAATAATCAATATCGACAAAATAGATTTTCTTACTCGGATATCATCGGAATTTAATCCCGAGGATATTGTAAAGACGACGGACAACTTAATCAAGGCTCAAAAAATGCTCGCAAGATACGTTAACCTCAAAGCCGTATCCATGTGGCTCTCGTTAAAAGACCGGTCTTCAACCTGACCGCGCTTTTTGACAAATAATACCAATTTCTGTTAATATTATATTTTATTACTTTTTTTTCCTTTTTTATTGACAAAGTAAAATCTTAGTGTTATAATGTAATTACCATTTAAAACCAAAGGAGGACTTTATTATGAAATCGGTAGGAATCACGAGGCAGGTGGACGGACTCGGTAGAATAGTCATCCCTATAGAGCTTAGAAGAAAATTCGGTATCGAAATCAAGGATTCTATGGAGATTTATACTGAGGATAACTGTATCATACTCAGAAAGTATGAGCCGTCTTGTATTTTTTGCGGCGATGCAAAAAACATTTTTCAGTTTAACGGAAAAAACGTGTGTCCCGAGTGCGCGAAAGCTCTCATGGGATATGTAAAAGACTGAATACTTTTTTCAACGGAAAACCGACGCGTTAATTAACGCGTCGGTTTTTTACGTCGTCGCCGACGGCGCATATAATTTTCCGTAAGAAAAAACAGCGGACGTTTTGTCCGCTGTTTTTATATAATCAGTTATAATTATTTAACAAATCTGTAAACAATCATTTCCTGAAGAGTACCCTTATCCGCGAATCTCGCGAAGATATAGTCGCCCGTCTTTGTTTCCGGATCGAATGTTGTAAGGTCGCCGATCTCGCTGCCTTCCGTATCGATGGAAGCTCTGCCTGACGAAATATTAATTTCAATCGTATCCATCAGCTTAGCCGGGTCAAATGAAATTACATTGAGGTTTGACGCGGAAATTAACGTTGCGCTGCCGCCTGTCGGAACAGGAACGTCAAAGTCGTCAAGTTTTACCCATGAAGTATCGCTAAGCTCGGCTTCGACGAGTCCGCCGAACACGAACATGTTACGAGCGGGGAACGGCTGATAAGCGCCGAACAGATAACCGTTTGCCTTAGCGGCTGTGTTATCCTCTACGACTGTCGTATATACCTCGTCCGCGTCCAAAAGCTTAATCAGTCTCTCGCCCGTGTCGTAAAGCACAAGGTCGCCTTCCTGGAGGAAGTCCGTAAATTCTCTGTCCGAGCCGTCGTTAGCGCCGTGCTGCGCATCCCATGAAGGTCTCTTTTCCGTTGAACCGTCGGAATTCTTGAATGTATATTGATATATACCATAGTCTCTATCGGAATTTATTAAAGCTGTCGAAGCGTTTATTACGCCAAGAGCCGTATTCTTCGTTGTCGTAAATGAAGCCTCGGCGCCGTTTACATATCCGTTTACGGTGTAAATGGGATTATCGTCCTCGTCAACGCCCATGTCGATATCCTCTACGACCATTACGGGGTTATTTCCGTTTGTATCTATATCGGTTATCAAAGCTACGGCGTCCGCGCTTGTTGTGAAGTTGATAAGTATAGACGGATTTGTCGAGTCTGAGAACTCGCCGACTACGTAGTTACGCGACGATCCGTTTTCTCTTACGACGTATGAAGACGCGATAACTTCTCCGAACTTATAGTTGTCGGCATTCTTCATATCGTCCTGATTCTTAGGAACAGATATCTCAAGCATACCGTCCTCGATCATATAACCGCCTACAAGACCGCCGGCAACCGGAACTCCCGTAAGGTTGGAAGGATCTACTCTCAAAGCGTCGTCGTCGTCTACAAGAGAAGAATCTACAGCGCAGTAGAGTCTTGAAATTACATTGGATGAGTTTACCTTATACTTAACCAGTTTAATCGGCGTGTTGATTGACGATATCTTAATATAGTTCAAGCTTTCCACAGCTTCCTTCGCCGCGCTCTTCGACGTCAGAGACACTGATTCGGTAGCGTCCGGAGCCCAGAAGTCAAGCTTTGAACCAAGCTTTAATTCCTTTTCGCCGTCTGTCGTCATCATCTGAACGATATAATCGCTGCGGTCGTCAGACTCGTAAGCGTTCATAATCCAACCGTACTTTTCACCGGACTGAAGTCCGCCCTGTACAGCCGACTCGATAAGAGCGATACGTCCGAACATATCCATATAGTATGTTCCCTCGGAACCTGTCTTAAGATCGCCCGCCGCGATATTAGCGACGTCGTATTTCTTGCCGTCGATTGTAGCATAGCTCTTGTCAACCTTCGCTGAAACGCCTGTCGCCTTACCTGTGATGCTCTCGCCTGTTACAACGATATCAACGACGGTATTGTCAAGACTTCTCTTAATCGAAGCGACGTCGTCCTTTTTAAGGTTTCTGAGCTTAACCTCAGAGCCCGCTTTTGTTACTGTAATAACTCTGTCCTCGGAATCATCGAAATTAAGAGTCAGAGCCTTTGTGTCGCCGAAGCTGTCGGGATCGGCGACTTTACCTGTAAGTCTGTCCTCGCCCGCGCTTGTAACAACCATAGTCTCGTATGAATCTACGAATACAACGTCGTATACGTTGTCCTTGTCGCTGTCAACCAGCTTTAATTTACCGATTTCGGGAACGAGAAGCTCGTCAAGCGTTGTATCCGCCTCGGCAACCTGAGAGTCTGTAACGATCTTGCCGTTGTATACTATTGTAGCGCCTGTACAATCCTTCTTCTTGCTTACGCCTTCAACCTTAATCTTGCCTTCGCCTATGTCGAAGCCTTCAACGCTGTCAATTTCATCGTCTTCAACTTCAAGAACCTCTGTCTTTGAAGCGTCGTATGTTACGGCAAGAACCTCGGGCGTAAGTCCCGCGTTTTCCTGATAGTAATATGTAATCTTCTGAGCGAGGTAGTCCTCGAGTCCCTTCAGACTGCAGTCGAATATAACGGCTTCATCATCCTCGTCGTCCACGATTTCAATCTGACCGTCCTGAAGCTCCGTGTCGGAGATAGAAGTCTTTGACGTAGCTGTAAGAACGCCCTTCTTGTCGATAAGGTTAAACTTAGCCTTAGCGAGCGTACCCTTAGACGAGTATACCGGATTACCGCTGTCATATGAAGTAATCTCCTTATACTGAGCGAGAAGCGCGTTATAAACCATCTTGATTACAACGCCTCTGTCCGAAGCGACGAGCGCTTCGCCCGGAGCGTTTTTAATAAGCTCAAGATCCGATGAACCCGCTATCTTCAAATAGCCGTTGGGATATCCGCCGTAATACGCGGCGTCATCCTGATAGTTCAGCGCGTTTACGAGCATTACGATTACCTGAGCGTAAAGAACGTCGCCGTCCGGCATAAATGTTCCGTCGCCCATACCGCTGATTATAGCGGCGTCCTGAGCAGTCTGAATCTGATCGGCGGCCCAATGCGTATCCGCAACATCCGTAAATCCGTTCTGATACTTTGACGTTGACTTTATAGCCAACATTCTCAGAACTATCGACGCCATTTCAGCTCTTGTTACCTTTGAATCAGGCTTTATGCTGCCGTCCTCATAGCCGCTGATAATTCCAAGAGCCGTACAAAGAGACAGCGCTTTTTTGTAGTACTCGTCGTCGTCGTAAGCGCTGCTTGCTGCCGGAGCCTCTGTAGCTTCCGGCGCTTCCGTAGCCTCCGTAGCTTCCGTAGCTTCCGGCGCTTCCGTAGCCTCCGGAGCTTCCGTAGCCTCCGGAGCTTCCGTAGCTTCCGTAGCTTCCGTAGCTTCCGCAGCTTCCGTAGCCTCCGGCGCTTCCGTAGCCTCTGCCGCCTCCGGTTCGACCGTTGATTCCACATTCACATCGGAAGTCGCCGTTTCCGCGGATTCATCGGCGAAAGCAACCATTCCGACCGAGCTTACAAGCATAGCCGAAGCCAAAAGCGTACAGATTAATTTTTTCATCTTGTTACCCATTTGAATACCTCCATAAAGTTTTTAAAATATAATATAAACCGGGGTTTGTCCGATTTTTATTAACAAAAAATATATAATATAGCGAGGGGTTAAATCTAATTATATCCCACTCCACCGCTCAAAAACAGCAAAAAAACAGGTGAATTTATTTAATTAACAGGCTGTTTTCCGCCGTTTTCTCTGGAGAGCCTTGCGAACTCCTTATATTCCAGAGGAGATACGCCGGTGTATTTTTTGAATACCTGACTGAAATACTGTGAATTCGAGCCGTAGCCTACTTTCTCCGCAACCTCGTATATTCTGTCCTTTTTTCCTTCAAGAATAAGATCCTTAGCCATCTCCATACGTTTTTCCATGACATAATGAGAAAAATTCTTTCCGGTTTCTTTTTTGAACAGCTTTCCGAGATAATCGACGTTTGTATAAAGTATTGTGCCCGCCAGCCATCTCAGAGAAAGATTTTCGTTTTCGATATTTTCATCTATAATATTGATCGTATCCCTTATAAGCGTGCTGTAAATCCTATTCGTCTCGGGAGCGTTATCGTCCGTAATTTCCAATCCGATATTTTCAATAAACGCTTTTATTCTTTCAAGCGTTCCGGCGTCTCGCACCGACGCGATTCCCTTCATATACCGGTCGATTTTCTCGACGCCGCAGCAACGTATGATACATACGTACAGCTCCAGACAATATGTTTTCGCGACGGCGGGAGCGGGCGTCGCCTTCTCTATGGTTTTGAAAAATCCGCCAAGAAGCATTTTCACCTTATCGCGGTCGCCGCTTCGTACGGCGCGCTCGACAGCTCCGTACTCCGGCTTTATATTAATACCGTCGCCGCTTATCTTTATGTCGTTTTCATATAAGCATTCGCATCCGTCGGAATAGAAGAAATATCCCATACACTGTTTCAGACGTTCATACGTATCCGGCGTCTCGCATATGTAAGAGGTTTTGCTGTATACCGCCATAACGCCGTAACCGTATCGGTTTTTAACCTTAGCGCTTAGCTTTTCAAGCAAGCCGGCTATTTCCGCGCGTCCCAAAAGCCGCGTAATCACTATTATATGATCTCCTACGATTGTACTGAGCAATATATCGTCCGTACCGATATACTTTTCCGCCGTATTTTTTATAAACATAAAATCCTCGCGTTCTTTTATCTCGGCGGGCTTCAATATCATCATTCTTACTTCGAGCATACTGTCCACGCCGAAAGTATCGCAGTATATTTTTAATATTTCGTCTGTATCGCCCATACCTAAAATATATTCGCGCAGAAGCTGTTCCCTGATAATAGGCTCTATGCGCTCAGCCTCTGAAATAACCATTTCTGCAAACTCGTCACGATGAGTTTTGTAATCCGGACTATGTACGCAATTGAATTTATACATAGACATCTCTCCTTCATAGGCGCTCTCGTACACTATATAATATATTATATACGCTTTTTCACATAATTTCAAGTAAAAAATATTGTTAATTATAGCTAAATTCTCAGTGTTTTTTCCTGAAACGCCGTATATTATATATAAAACCGCATATTTACGCAGAATCGCGCGGCGCAAAAAAATTACCGTTCCTCAGAACGGTAATTTTCGGACTGCCGGCAATACGCCGACAGCCATATATTTCACAAATGTTTCTGTCATGTCAAAGCATTACTGAATTTCAAACTTTGTATCAGACTTGGCGATTGTTACGTTCGTCATATCAAAGTCGTACGTAGCGCCTCTTACATAACCCCAGCAGGTCGTCTTGATACCGAATATATCCTTCGGTATCGAGCATGAGTAAGCGGCTCCCTCAACCTTGCTTACAGCCGCGCCGGTAATCGCGTCGGTAATAACTACGTTGAACTCCTCAAGGTTGTTGTCGAGCGTAACTCTTACCTTATACCACTTATCCGCCGCCAATGTTCCCAGACTTTCTGTTCTCGGACCGTTATTGCATGTTACGCCGTCCGCATTAAACTTGATTGAAAGAGGAACCGTCGTAGCCGCGTCAAAGCCGCTGCTTGTAGCGTCCTCAAACCAACCCATCATAAAGTTAAGAGACTGATGGTCGGACTTAAAACGAATATCATACTCAACAAGTCCGTACGGACCCATCTGATTAAGATTTGTAAGATTTCTGTTATAGAAATACATCGAGCCGGCGCCGTCGCCGCTGCCCGTCTTATCGCTGTTTGTCCAGAAATTACAGTAATTAACCTTTCTCTCCTCGTCATAGCTGAAGGTCTGATAATGAACGCTCGCGCTTCCCTTTGAAAGCCACGGAGAACCGTCTATAATAATTCCGAGACCGTAATAACCCGTTCCATTCGCGCCGCCGATTGAAACATCGTTAAAATCGGAATGATCGACATATGAAACGCTTTCCTCCGCGCTTGCCATCATAGGAACAGCCAGCGCCTGCACGCCGAGAACGCCGACAGCTATAAGTGAAATCAATTTTTTCTTCATAAACTTCTCTCCCTTTCCACGCTTTTTAAGCTAATATATCATATTGTCTATATTTTACCTTGTTTTGCACAAAAAATAAATACAAAAAGCCGATAAAAATGTTCAAAAAAACGTAAATCTACTTTACGCCGCGTTCCGATATGGAAAGGCGTTTTTCAATCTTGTTAAACGCGAACGTTAGCACAAGCGTTATTATAAGATATATCACAGCCGCGACAATAAAAGGAATTACGTTCATATCCCTGTTAACCGCCCTTTGCGCTGTTTTGAGGAGGTCGATAAGAGCTATCGACGACGCCAGAGCCGTATCCTTCACAAGAACAATCGTTTCATTCGCTATAGGCGGAATAACCGTTCTTATCATCTGCGGCACGACGACATAGCGCATAGTCTGTATACCGGTGAGTCCGAGCGCCTTGGACGCCTCGTACTGACCCTTATTTACTCCGATAACGCCGCCGCGGAATATTTCCGCAAAATACGCCGCGTAATTAAGCACAAACGAAAGAACCGCCGCGGTGAACATCGAAAGCGTTATGGACGAGCCGTTGGGCAGAACCACATATGTAAGTCCGAAATAGAAGAAAAAGAGCTGCAGCATGAGCGGAGTTCCGCGAAACACCCACAGATAGGCGTTTATAATAAGCCTTACCGGTAATTTGACAAACCGCTTTATTATAAAATTATCCGTCGGCTTTTTCGAGACCGCTTCCTTCAGAAGCGACACAAGAAGACCGAGAGGAAGCGACAGCACAAGCGTCACCGCAAAAAGCTTTACGGTTATTTTCAGTCCTTCGAGCATCTGCGGAAGTATTTGAATTATGTATTCAATAGTTTTTTGCATATCATTCTCCATAAAAGCGCAAACCGCTGAAATAAATTCCGGCGGTTCGCTGATTTTAAACTATAGAATTACTTTATAAGGTCTTCTCCGAACCATTTTACTGAAATTTCGGATGTTGTTCCGTCAGCCTTGCACTCGTCGAGAGCCTTGTTAATCGCTTCCATAAGAGAGTAATCGCCGAGTCTTCCGCCTACGCCGTAATCCTCCTCGTCGAAGCCTTCCTCAAGAACTGTGAATTTATCCAGAAGATTTTCCTTCTGCAAATAGTATCTTACGAATACCTCGTCGATAACGGCGGCGTCTGCTCTGCCCGCGTCAACCTCCATAAGAACCTGCGAGTTTTCCTTAAAGCGCAAAACGTTGTCCTCGCCGATCGTCTCGAATGTTGCGGTATCGGCTTTGAGAGCGTCCTCGGAAGTCGAGCCGTCCTGGAGAGCGATCTTCTTGCCCGCAAGATCTGCCTTTGTCTTTATGTCCGAACCGGTTTTTACGATAATCGACTGCTTCGTCGAAAGATAAGGATTTGAGAATAATACCTCCTGACGTCTTTCGTCGGTAATTGAGAAACCGTTCCAGATAACGTCGATCTTTCCCGTTGAAAGCTCCATTGCCTTTGAATCCCAGTCTATCGGCTTAACCTCGACTTTGACGCCCATCTTTTCAGCCACAGCGTTCGCGAGGTCGATATCGAAGCCCACAATCGAGCCGTCGTCCTCGGTAAAGCCCATCGGAGCGAAGTCCGCGTCAAGACCGAGAGTAAACGATCCCTTCGCCTGTACGTCAGCCAGCGAAGTATCCTCTTTTGTCTGAGTATCGCCGGTCTCCTGCTTAGCGGTTCCGCATCCGGCAAGCATTGAAACGCTCATTGAAGCGGCAAGCGCTATTGTAAGTATTTTTCTGAATTTCATATTATCCGTCCCCTTTTTTATTTACTACTTTAATATTATACTGTATCGGAGTAAATTAGTAAAGTGTTTTTTTGAAAAAAATCGCATAAATTTTCGGATATAAAAAGTTATACGCCCATTATGACAATAGCGAACCCGCGGCGGCGAAAAGCCGGAAATACGCGCAAAAAAACCGCCGCGTTAACCGCGGCGGTTTCCTATCCTATACATTGTACCATATATTAGTTAATTACCCTTTTACCGCCGATAAATCTCGACGAATAGTAAGATGAATCAATAGAAGTATACTGAATAACCTTACCTGTTGACGGAGCGTGTATCATCATGCCTTCGCCCACATACATACCTACGTGAGAAGCATAGTCTCCGCTTCCGAAGAATACCAAATCGCCCGGTTCAAGCTGATTTCTTGAAACATACTCGCCCGGTCCGTGGAGCTGGTCGTCGGCAACGCGCGGGATTGAAATTCCGTTTTCACGGCATACATACTGTACAAATCCGCTGCAGTCAAATCCCGAAGGAGTCGTTCCGCCCCACACATACGGAACTCCGAGATAATCATCCGCCGTATCGAGAAGTCCCTTAGCGGCGGGATTGGCGTCAAGATACTCGCTGTCAGCCATAGGAGCTTTTGACTTATATGTAAAATCCACAGGCAGACTGTATGCCTCGGAGCTGTTTCCGAGAACCGCGCCTATCGTTATCGAATAATCCCTATCAACGGGAAGCGAGCCTTCCTCTACTTCAAAGCTGTTTGAGCTGTACACGTCCGAAAGAAGAACCGAATTCGCTTCGGCGTCCTTAATAATTACGTGATAAGCCTGAGCTCCGCTTATCGGAGTCCACTGAACCGAAAAAGCGCCTTCTTCTATTTCAGCGCCGTCCTCCGGAAGAGTTATTTCCGGAAGAGCAAGCGTATAATTATTGCTTCCGAACGTAGTGTACGAACGGTTAACGCTTGAAATCGCCTGTTCTCTGGTTGTTGATCCGAGAGGCTGGAACGTTTCTCCGTCAACGCCGCTCATAAGCGAGTAGTTAAGCATCGTTATAACCGCCGGCTTAGCCCAAGAGCTTACCTGAGCGGAATCGGAAAACGCGTCTATCGTTTCCGAATCGGTATAACCGTCCGAAAGATTGAAATCAACTTCGCTCGCCGTAAGCGTGCTTACGAGCATCTTCGCCATCTCTTCACGAGTTACAAGTCTGTTTGGAGTAAAGGTATTGTCTCCCGTACCGGAAACTATTCCGTAGCAATACGCCTGCGCGACAGCCATGCTGTTCGTATCCGCGAAGGGCGATACCTCCGGTTCTATCATATCTTCACCGGTGAGCTTTTCATAAAGATTTACCGCAAGCTCGCAGAACTCTTCACGAGTAATGTTATCCTTCAGGTTATTTGAAACCACCGAGTACGATACAAGACCGGCTTCATTCGCCTGCTGGTAATCGGATACAGCCCAGCCGCTCAGATCAGCCGCCAAAGCGGAAGTTCCAAACGTCGCTGACAATGATACAACAGATAAGATAATCTTTTTTATTGTTTTATTCAAGATAAAATCTCTCCTTTTCACTTTAAAGACATTTCCTATGAGTTTTCCAATGTTTTTATCCGTGTTAAAGTTTTTGTACGCCATGAGGTTGTTTTTTTGACGTTGACTGTATTGTAACACTAAAAAAATCCGCTGTCAACCCTTTGCTTAATAAAAATGTTAAATTTCTTAAAATTTTCGTAGTATTTTTGTTATTTGATTGAAATAATACTGAAATATTGGTGTAAAAAATCTGAAATATTACGAAAATTAAGCCCCAGATTTTACATTTATTGACAATTATTGTTTACATAAAAAAGTTTACCTCCACAGCATATTGACAATTTATTTAAAAAACCTCAATATATTGTTTGTTTTATGGTTATTTTAACAAAGAATATTACATATTTGTTACATTTCGTTAAAAAAATGTGAAGAAATTGCTAAGGGGCGCATAGCTACGCGGTTTTTCAGCAAAAAATTTTTTTAAAAAATTATTTGCAAATTTCAATCCTCATATATTTTCCGTTCGATTTTCTTCTTATTATAAAGGAAACTCGTATGGATCTCTTTTATAAATTGTATAATAAAAAATCAGTATCTTCACTGTAATAATCCCAATTCTTACTTAACGTCAACCTTTTCACCGGCGAGAATTTTATTCATCGTCCTTGCGGCGCACATTTTGCCGCACATTGAGCATGTATGCTTTTCCTCGGGAGGAAGCTCGTTATAATATCTCCGCGGCTTTTGCGGCTCTATAGCGTATTTAAACATCTCGTCCCAGCAGACTCTGCGTCTCGCGTCGCTCATTTTATCGTCAATATCGCGCGCGCCCTTTACGCCTTTCGCCATGTCTCCGGCATGAGCGGCTATTTTCGCCGCGACAATACCCTCCTTAACGTCGTCCACGTTCGGGAGACGCAGATGCTCCGCGGGCGTAACATAGCAGAGAAAATCAGCGCCGTTCGCCGCCGCGACGGCTCCGCCTATAGCCGATGTGATATGGTCGTAACCCGGCGCAATATCCGTTACGAGCGGACCGAGAACGTAAAACGGAGCGTTATGGCAAAGACGTTTCTCAAGCTTCATATTCGCCGCTATTTCGTCTATAGTCATATGACCGGGACCTTCAATCATAACCTGCACATTCTTTTCCCACGCGCGTTTTGTAAGAATACCGAGCTCTATAAGCTCCGTAATCTGCGACGCGTCCGTGGAGTCGTGCGTCGAACCGGGGCGGCACGCGTCGCCGAGACTTATCGTAACGTCATACCTCGCGAGAATATCGAGAACCTTGTCGTAATACTCATAAAACGGATTTTCATTGCCCGTCATTTCCATCCATGCGAATATAAGAGAACCGCCTCTTGACACGATATTTGTAAGGCGTCCGCCCGACTCCTTAAACACAGACGCCGTACGGCGGTTAATTCCGGCGTGAATCGTCATAAAATCGACGCCTTCCTTAGCGTGCGCCTCTATTACCTCGAGAAATTCCTCCGCCGTTATATCCGCAAGCTCTTTGTCAAGATAGCCGACCGCGTCGTACATCGGCACGGCGCCTATCATCGCGGGGCAGTCGTCGATCAGCTTCTGACGGAATTCGTGAGTTTTGCCGTAACAGCTCAAATCCATAATCGCTTCAGCCTTCATATCAACCGCCATTTTCACTTTTTCCCATTCGATTTCATAATCGGTACAGTCCTTTGAAATGCCGAGATTTACGTTAATCTTTGTTTTCATTCCCTCGCCGACAGCCTCGGGACTTATTGATTTATGCATTTTATTCGCCGGTATAACCACCGTTCCGCGCGCGATTCTTTCGCGAAGAATTTCAACGTCAATATCCTCCTTCGCGCATACAATCTCCATTTCGGGAGTGATTATCCCCTTTTTAGCCGCGTCCATCTGTGTCGTGTAATCCATATGTATCTTCCTTTCAAAAAAATAATGCTCTCAAAAAGAGAGCGTTAAAAATTCCTTACTCATTCCGCTGCGGCATTATCCGTATGCGGTCAATGGGTCGAAGCTCCGCATAAGCCGGCGCTTCCTCTCAGCAGTAAGCTCCCCTTTTATACAAAGTATTATATACTAAATACTCTTCCGTGTCAACACATAAACTCACGCGCTTTTATCCGATTTAACAGATTTTTTAATCTTAATCCTTCCGCCTATCTTGTCAAGGCTTCCCCTGAAGCCGTATTTCACTATCGGCGCTTCCACATACTTTGTAACGACGACTCCGATAATAAGCGACAGAGCAAGACATATAAGCGTCATTCCCTCCATCGCCTGACGGTCGTTCATCACGGGATCCGACGTCGTATACGGAACATGAATTTTCTTCAGGAATATATAAATATTCTGATGCCAGAGGTACACCGTATACGATATTGACGACAGAAACGCGAAAAAGCGGTTGCCCCAGATTTTCTTTTCCCAGAAATCATACGAAAAGCACGCGGTAAATATGAATACCGCGACTATGCCCGCGAACAGACCGCGGTAAAGGAAGCGGAAATACACGTCGGACGAATATCCCTGCGGATAACTCGCTCTGCTCAGCCAGTATATATAGCATACCGCCAGAAATACGCATACAGCCGACGCCGCGGTCATGTATGGTTTTAGCTTTCCGATATTCTTAATTCTGTTTCGCGCGTATACGACAAAATACGCCGCAATCATGCCGAAGCCGAATACGTCAAGGTACGCGGGCGTAATCGCCTGCAGATTGAATTTATCAAACGTCACAAAGCTTATCATAAACAGTCTCAGTCCCAGACCGGCAATAACCATACCGATAAACGTCGCGACAGGCTTTTTGCGGAACGGTACGCATATAAGAGGAAACAGAATATAGAACTGAACCTCTATACTCATGGTCCACGCGGTGGAAATTACGCTGCCGATTGTGGACGGGCTGAAATTATGTATAAAGAACAAATGCGACAGAAAATGCTTCGCCACGTCCGCCGCACTTGACAGGTTGTAGGTCGTATACGACAGCGCCGGGAATATCAGCAGCAAAAGCAGCATCAGAGCGTAGGACGGGTAAATTCTGCGCGCTCTTTTAATAAAGAAACTCTTCCAGCCCGCGAATTTGCTTTCGCCGAACATATCCCTCGCTATCGGGTAAAACAGGCAGAAGCCGCTCAGCACAAAAAATATATCTATAGCGGCGTATCCGTAACGCTGAAGCGTCTCAAAATTAAACAGAAACTTCGTATCGGTAATCTTCAGATTGTATGAAATCCAGCTTTGCTGCCATGTATGATACATAACTATTAAAATAAGGGAAACGGCTCTCAGACCGTCGAGCGCGTACAGATATCCGGGAATACGCTCTTTTCGAGAATCAGTTTTCATTTTTCTTCTCCTTTAATTTTATAATAATCACAGCCGCAAGAAGAGCGAGCGCAATAAATCCGATAATCATCGGTTTCGGCATAGCTCCGCCGCACTTCACCGCCCATAAAATCCGTCCTATTCCCGCCTCGGGCGCGGTTTCCTCGGCGAAGCACACGGGCGCGAGCGCGCATATCAGAGAAAAAACGCATGATATTAAAACGCTTAATTTTCTTTTTAATTTATACATTATTAATTCTCCTCTCTTTTAAATCCCTGTGTATTTACCGTCTTAATACGTGAAAATCTCTGTCGCTTTCAAACGAATCGGCGATTCCCTCCGTTACATAAATCACTCCGTCGTCATCCACAAAAACAGCTTCAAAATCATCGCTTCCGCGCCATATATCCGCTCCTCTTTCAAGCCCCGCGACAAAAAGCGCGGTTGAAAGAGCGTCGGCTGAGATACCACTTTCGGATATTATTGTGACCGAGGAAAGTCCGCTTCGCGCGCTTTCTCCCGTTTTGGGGTCGATTATATGATGATATATTTTCCCTCCGCTCTCAAAATACCGCTGATATCCTCCGGATGTAACAACCGCTCTGCCGCTTACCTTTATCTTTCCCGCAAGCTGCGATTTATCGGCAGGGTCCGCAATCCCGACAGACCATTTTTGTCCGTCGGGACGCGAGCCTAACGCGTACACATTTCCGCCGAGAGATATAACCGCGCTCTTGACTCCGTTTTCTTCAAGCGCGCTTATAACGCGGTCGGAAGCGTAGCCTTTTCCTATTCCGCCGAGGTCGGCGGATGTGTTTTCCGGCATAATAACGGTATTGCCGTCTAGCTTTATTTTCTCATATCCCACTCCCTCGAGAGCCTTTTGTATTTCATCCTGGGACGGAACGCGGAAATTGCCTCCGTAAAACCCCCATAAATCAGTAACCGGCGCGGTTGTTATGTCGAACGCGCCGCCTGTTCTTTCGCTCAGAGAAAGAGCCGTGCGTATGACGTACGAAGTCTCGGCGGAAACAGCGGCGGTTTTATCATTGTTTATTTTATAAATTTCGCTGTTTTCGTCTCCCCTGTCAAAAAGCGCGTCAATACGATTGATTTCCTCCTCCGCCTTTGACAGCGTCTCGCCGTTGTTTGAATATATTTTCAAATCCATCACCGTATCCATGGCAAAAATACTCTTTTCGTATTCCTTTTCCGCACATCCGCACAGCGCGAGACAGAGTGAAACAGCTATAACCGAAAATACTTTGCGCATGACCTACTCCTCAAAAAATTTATTTTTTCTCAGCTGTTTAACAGACGTCTGCGCCGCCGCGCCCGTAAAAATTCCCGTGATTACCGCAGAAATTATAAGAACGGGCAGATACCGCAAAACCTGAGGCGTTTTCAGAATAAATACCGCGGCGATGATTTGTCCGATATTGTGACCTATCGCTCCTACGACGCTCACCGCCCACATTCTGTTCTCCTTTAAAAACACAGCCGCCGCGCTCATAAACGCAAACGCTAACAATCCTCCCGCCATACTGTACATAAATCCCGCAAAATTTCCGGCGAATACGCTTGATAGAATAATTCTCAGAATAAGGACAATAAACGCTTCCCCGCGTCCGAGCAGATATAAAGTCATAAGAGTTACCGTGTTTGCGAGTCCGAGCTTTATGCCGGGAACGGGAGCTATCGGCGGAAGCTGCGCTTCTATTATAAATATAACGAGCGCCGCGGTAAGAAGCATAGCGGTTAAGGTTAATTTTTTTACGTTCATTACATACCTCCGCGCCGCCTTTAGGCGGCTTAAATCCGTAACGTGAAACAGAAGCAAGCGGATTGCTTTCTTGAGGGACGACGGCGTATGCGTATACTCCGAGTCCCGAAAGGAGGCGAGACGCGCCGCTTATTTTTCACCTTATACCTCTATGCCGCCTTTAGGCGGCTTAAATCCGTAACGTGAAACAGAAGCAAGCGGATTGCTTTCTTGAGGGACGACGGCGTATGCGTATACTCCGAGTCCCGAAAGGAGGCGAGACGCGCCGCTTATTTTTCACGTTATCCTCCGCTTACCGCGTCCGTACCTTTATCCCTATCGGTAATTACAATCGACAGCTTATGCGGCAGACAAACAACCGGCAGAGCGCCGTTGTCGATAAAGCCTTGTTTCACGCATATTTTATCGGGGCAGTCCGCGCTTACAACGCCTATCCTGCCGTTTTCAACGCGGATTGTATTGTGACCGCCGTCCTCAGATACAACCTCAAACTCATACGGCTCGCTCACATCCAAATCCGCCGTGCGGATTACCTCGCCGTTTTGGATAATCTCGGCTGTTTGCGCGCTTCCGCGGAAATATTCGCTAACGAACAAAATGAGCAGACATATAATAATAAGAAGAAAAAATATAAAAACCCATTTTAAATTTTTACGAAGCTCCGTCATATATTTTCCCCTTTCACGGCGCGTTAATTATATCGACAACGCGCGGCGTATAACGGCGTTTAAGCTTTTTGTCAAAGCGTATAATCGCGCCGAAAGTTACAGCCATAACCAGCAGTCCCGAAGACGCCGCCGCGGTTTCGTTTTTAAACAAAGCCTCTCCGGCGAAATATCCGGCTACAAGCGCAAAGAGCGGCACAATATAAACAAGAAACGCCGCGGTGAGAACCTTTTTATCGGACATGCTGATTATAACCGTATCTCCGATATCCGCGCATGCGTCGTTTACAGCCTCGACAACGGCGCTCCGCCCCGGGCAAAGTCCGCAGGACGCGCAGTTTTCTCCGCACGCGGAGGAACGCGTTATTTTGACTTTTGCCATGTCTCGGTCTATTCCCTCTATAACTCCTCTCTGAAGCATTTTTGTCACCTTTTTTCATATATTTAAGACAAATTACAATTTATAGCATTTGCGAAGCGAATGCTCTAGACTGTAATTTATTATACCTTAATATCGCGGTATTTTCAAGCAAAAATATTGAAAAACACAAACGGTTATGATATAATCATAATAATTTCGACATAAAACGCAGAGAAAGGAAGTATCTAATATATGGCAACATTCAAAGGCGGCTTTCACATAAGGGATTTTAAGGAGCTGACAAAGGATATTCACACATCAGTCCCGCCCGATTGCGAAATGCACGTTTTCCCGATGCGCCAGCATATCGGCGCGCCGTTAAAGCCGCTCGTCTCCATAGGCGACAAGGTAACGGTCGGTCAGAAAATAGCCGACAGCGATGAGTTTGTATCAGCTCCGGTTCATTCCTCCGTATCGGGAACGGTTACGGATATAAAGCCGTATTTCCACGATTCCGGAACGATGGTGGAAGCAATATTTGTAGAAAACGATAAGAAGTACACAGTATCGGACACGGTCTGTCCGAAAAATTACGAAAATATGACGCGAGAGGAAATACTCGGCGTCATACGCGAAGCCGGAATAGTCGGCATGGGCGGCGCGGGTTTCCCGACTCACGTCAAGCTCTCCCCGAAAACAAAGGTCGATTACGTTATTGTAAACGGCGCGGAGTGCGAGCCGTTTATCACGTCCGACCACAGATATATGCTTGAAAACGCAGACGATGTTATATACGGTCTTAAAGTCGCTATGAAAACTCTCGGTCTTTCAGACGGCTATATCGGAGTCGAACTTAATAAAAAGGACGGTATCGAATCGCTGAAAGCCTCAAAGGAATTTAATGAGCGAATACATATTACAGGTCTTAAAACAAAGTATCCGCAAGGCGCGGAAAAGCAGCTTATAAAAGCGGTGACGGGACGCAATGTTCCCGCAGGCAAATTACCTGCGGACGCCGGAGCGGTCGTTATAAACGCCGCGACGGCCGCCGCCATAGCCAACGCGTTTAAAACCGGTATGCCGGCTGTTGAAAAAAACGTTACGGTATCCGGCGACGCCATAAGCAAGCCGTCGAATTTCAAAGTACGCACGGGCGTTCCCGTGTCGTTTCTTATTGAGCAGGCAGGCGGATTTAAAGAAGCTCCCGAAAAGCTGATTTCGGGCGGACCGATGATGGGAATTACACAATACAACACCGATTATCCGGTAACGAAAACAACCTCGTCCGTTCTGGCAATCATAAACGCGCCCGAAACATACGACGCGGACGCGCCGTGTATCCGCTGCGGACGCTGCGTCGAGCGCTGTCCTATGAGGCTTATGCCCTTAAAGCTCGCAAACGCGGCTAAAAAAGACGATGTCGAAACGGCTGAAAAATACAATATTCTTGAATGCATAGAATGCGGACTTTGCTCGTACATTTGCCCCGCCAACAAAAATTTGCTGCAATTTATCCGCATGATAAAGCCTGAAGTAATGAGAAAGAAACGGGAGGAGCAGAAAAATGGAAAATAATTTTATAATGTCGTCCTCGCCGCACCTGCACACCTCCTCAACAACACGGAAGATTATGCTCGACGTGGTAATCGCGCTGCTGCCGTCGGCGGTTGCGGGCGTATTCTTCTTCGGTTACTACGCCGCGCTTGTTCTCGTAACGGCTGTCGCGGCGGCTGTAGTTTCGGAGTGGGCGTTTAATAAAATAATGAAGAAAAGAAATACGACCGGCGATTTTAGCGCGGTTGTGACAGGACTTTTAATCGCGCTTAATATGCCGCCGAGAATACCCTTATGGATGGTGGTAATAGGCTCGGCGTTCGCGATTATAATCGTAAAGCAGATGTTCGGCGGACTCGGCAAAAACTTCGTAAACCCCGCGCTTGCGGCAAGGTGCTTTATGCTTATCGCATGGACCGGCGCGATGACGACGTTTTACGAGCCTCTTACCGACGTTGTTTCGTCGGCGACGCCGCTCGCGGTTATGAAGGACGGAGCGGCAAATACTCTTCCGACGCTGTTTCAGTGCTTTATAGGCTTTAAGGCGGGCGCCATCGGCGAGGTAAGCGCAATCGCGCTGATAATCGGATTTATTTATCTTCTTATAAGAAAAGTCGTAAGTATAAAAATCCCCGCGGCGTATCTCGCGTCGTTCGCTGTTCTTACATTCTTCTTCGGCAAGGAATCGATGAACGGCGAATATTTGGCGTATCAGCTTCTCACAGGCGGCTTGCTCTTGGGCGCGTTCTTTATGGCGACCGATTACACCACTACGCCGACTACCTCAAAGGGTATGATAATTTTCGGCATAGGCTGCGGCTTGCTGACGTTTTTGATAAGACGCTTCGGCGGTTATCCCGAGGGCGCGTCGTTCTCAATTTTACTGATGAACCTCGCTTCGCCGCTTATAGAGCGGTTCACCGTTCCGACCTCTTTCGGTCATATGGGAGGTGCGAAAATTGGAAAATAATCTGAATATAAAAGAAATCATAAAAGTCGGCGCTATACTGTTCGCGATTACGGCGATTTCCGCCGCGCTGTTAGCGTTTGTGAACGACAAAACCGCGCCGTTGATTGAAAAAAACAGTATCGCAAAGGAACAGACCGCGCTAAAGGCGGTAATGCCTATTGCGGCTGAATTTGAGGAAACGGCGGTTGATACAAACGCCGGCGCGTTAAAAAAGGCGTTTCTTGCGAAGGACGCAGACGGGAAATCAATCGGCGCGTGCGTGATAACAGAAACTACAGGCTACGACGTGGGTATCCGGACCGTAACGGGAGTTGACGCCGACCTAAAGGTAACAGGCGTCGAAATAATTTCAATGAACGAAACGCCGGGACTTGGCGCAAAAGCGGCGGAGGAGAGCTTCAGAAATCAGTATATCGGCAAAACAGGTGAAATCGGCGTCTCCAAAAACAGCGCTTCTGATACCGAAATACAGGCGATTTCGGGCGCGACAAAAACTTCAAACGGTGTGACGGAGGGCGTTAATACCGCTCTTAAAGCCGCTGAAATTTTAATCGGAGGAGGTAATGAGTAATGGCGGATGAAAAGAAAACGGCTATATCGGTTTTTAAAAACGGTCTTCTGACGGAAAATCCGACTTTTATACAGCTTCTCGGTATGTGTCCGACGCTCGCGGTTACGACAAGCCTTAAAAACGGTCTCGGAATGGGACTTTCGGCGGCGGCGGTACTGATATGCTCAAACTTTCTGATTTCATTACTAAGAAAAATCATTCCCGATAAGGTCAGAATCGCGGCGTATATAGTAATCATAGCGGCGTTTGTAACGGTTATACAAATGTGTCTGAACGCATTTTTACCCGACCTCGCGTCGTCGCTCGGACTGTTCATTCCGCTTATAGTCGTAAACTGTATCATACTGGCGAGAGCGGAAGCGTTCGCGTCAAAGAACAATCCGTTTTTGTCGGCTGTCGATGGATTAGGCATGGGTCTTGGCTTTACGGGCGCGCTGTGCATAATCTCAGCTGTCCGTGAATTCCTGGGCGCAGGCTCAATCTGGGGAATTACGCTTTACGGCGAGGTTATAAAACCCGCGTCAATAATAATAATGGCTCCGGGCGGATTTATAATTCTCGGACTTCTTGTCGGAACAATAAACTTTATCGTCAAAAAGAAAAAGGAGGCGAGATAAATGGCTTTACAGATAGTGTCAATTCTTTTATCCGCGCTTCTTACGGAAAACTTCGTCATGGTCAAATTCTACGGTATTTGTCCGTTTCTCGGCGTTTCAAAGAAGGTTGAAACGGCGTTCGGCATGGGTATGGCTGTTACGTTTGTAATGGCTCTTGCATCGGTATTTACGTGGCTCGCAAATAAGTTTCTTCTGATACCGTTCAATCTCGTGTATTTGCAGACAATTCTGTTTATACTCATAATCGCGGGACTTGTGCAGTTTGTGGAAATGTTTATAAAAAAGAGTATGCCGTCGCTTTACAACGCGCTCGGTATTTATCTTCCGCTTATAACGACAAACTGCGCGGTTCTGGGCGTAACGCTTCTGAACGTGCAAAATTATCCCGACAGCTTCATCTATTCGCTTCTCTACGGCGTTTTCGCCGCGCTGGGCTTTACGCTCGCGATAGTTTTAATGGCGGGAATACGCGAGTTTCTCGACGAGGACTCCGTACCGGAGTGCTTTCGCGGTTTCCCTATCGCGTTAATTACCGCCGGACTGATGGCGATAGCGTTTATGGGATTTTCCGGTTTTAGCATAGGGGGTTGACATTATGGATATAGGAAATATAATCGCGGCGGTATGCGTTGTCGGCGGCGTGGGTCTGTTTTTCGGACTTGTTCTCGCGGGAGCGGCGCATATATTCGCTGTAAAAAAGGATGAGCGGGCGGAAAAAATTCTCTCCGTTCTTCCCGGCGCAAACTGCGGCTCTTGCGGATACGCGGGCTGCGGAGCCTACGCTGAGGCGGTTGTAAACGGAACCGCGCCTGTAAACGGTTGTACGGTAGGCAAACAGGCGGTCGCGGAAAAGGTTGCCGAAATCATGGGCGTTGAAGCCGGCGAGGTGAAGGAATACACCGCGCGCGTTATGTGCGGCGGCGACCGCGGCTCGGTTGTTTATAAATTTGAGTACAAGGGAATTAAAGACTGTATCGCGGCGGCAAAGTTCGCGGGCGGCGCGAAAAAGTGCGAGAGCGGCTGCTTAGGACTCGGTCACTGCGTTTCGGTCTGTCCGTTCGGCGCGATAAGCGTCAAAAACGGCGTCGCGGTTGTGGACGAGGATCTGTGTCAGGCATGCGGAAAATGTATAAAATCATGCCCGAAAAACCTGATAAAGCTCGTTCCGAAGGACGCGCGCCACTGGGTTCTTTGCTCAAATCCCGAAATGGGAAAATTCGTAAACCAATACTGCAAAAAAGGCTGTATAGGCTGTAAGCTCTGCGAAAAGGAATGTAAGTTCGACGCTATTCACGTAATTGACAACCATGCGGTTATCGACTACGGCAAATGCCGCAACTGCGGAGCGTGCGCGAGAAAATGTCCGCGCGGAGTAATCCGCAGCGGCTTGAAAACAACATCCGCGCGACAGTAAACGGCGGATATAAAAAATCGTTTCCCAAATATTATTTTAATCTTTACATATAAGGTAAACACCGGTAAAATGAATTTACCGGCGGCAATATCCGCGCAAGGAGGGAATGAAATGACATTGCTGATAATTATTTCCGCGGCTGTTATATGCACAATCGCCGCAATAAAAAAATCCGCTTCCGCAGATAAAGGAATAGGATTTTTATGCGCGGTTTTATGGCTGTGCGCCGCGCTTTCTCTCTGTTACGAGACCGTCGTTTTTATTAAAAACGGATATACGTTTACCGTCCCCTCTTTCGGGCAGGCTCTGCACGACGCTTACGCCGGACTTGGCATTACCGCCGCCGGAATTATTGCATGGCTTATCGTTATGCTTATAAAGAGAAGAATAAGCAAATAAGAGGACGTTTTGTCTAAAGAAGACAAAACCGCAGAGGTTTTGTCTTCAGTTCAAGACCGGCGCTTCAAAATGCGCCGGTCTTTTAAGCTATTCGATTATAAGGTCGTCTATATTAACCACGTCTCCGGCGCCCATAGTGAAAACGACGTCGCCTTCTTTTACGCTTTTTTTAAGAAAATACGCGATATCGCCGAATTCATCAATGTATCTTACGCTTTTGCCTCTTTCCTCAATTTCCGCGGCAAGATTCTCCGGGCGCGTAACTCCGTCGAATTTTTCCCTCGCGGCATAGATATGTGTGAGAATAAGTTCGTCCGCGTCGTCGAACGCTTCGACAAATTCTTTCCAAAGCGTCCGTGTTCTGGAGTATGTGTGCGGCTGGAACACGCACCATATTTTATTATGCGGAAATTTCTTTGCCGCGCTCAGAGTCGCCTTAATTTCGGTGGGGTGATGCGCGTAATCGTCGATTACAACGGCGCCGTTTAAAAAGCCCTTTTTTTCAAAACGTCTGTGAGTTCCTTTAAATGTTTCAATGCCTTTCGCGGCGGTTTCGCCGTCAATCCCCATTAGCTCGCATACGGCTGTCGCCGCGAGCGAATTAAGGATGTTGTGCTCTCCGGGTACGTTTAATTTGATACGACATATTTTTTCGCCGTTTTTCATTACGTCGAAGCTCGGAAAACCGGCATGGTATACGAGGTTTTCGGGATAGTAATTAAATTTGTCATCCATGCCGTAGGTGATTATATTGAGGTCGTCCGCGTCTTCAAGAGCTTTTTGTATATTTTTGTCGCCGCCCATCGCGACAACATAGCCTACGTCCTTAGTCAGATACGCGAATTTGCGGAAGCTCTCTATTATTTCGTCGATCCCGGAAAAGAAATCGAGATGGTCTTCTTCGATATTGGTAATCAAGGCGATTGTCGGATAGAATTTCAAAAAGCTGTTTGTGTATTCGCACGCCTCCGTCACAAAATAATCAGACGCGCCGGTGCGGACATTTCCGCCGATAAGGTCAAGCTCGCCGCCGATGCTTATCGTCGGGTCGACGCCGGCGTAAATCATCGCGTGCGCGAGCATCGAGGTTGTCGTCGTTTTGCCGTGAGTGCCGCTTACGCCGACGGCGTGCGTATAGTTTTTCATAATCGCGCCGAGAAATTCGGCGCGGTCTATAATGCGCACGCCTCTTTCCTTTGCGGCGATTATTTCGGGATTGTCCGCTTTTGCCGCCGCTGTATACACGACGAGAGACGCGTTTTTAATACCGTTTTCGTTAACAGCGTCGTGTCCGTAAACGACGTCGACGCCCATTTGTTCAAGCTTCTCGGTTATGGGACTTCTGTTCCAATCCGAGCCCGTAACCCTGTAACCGTTCTTCAACGCTATCTGCGCCAGTCCGCTCATGCTTATGCCGCCGACGCCTACGAAATGTATAAGCGCGTTTTCTTCCAAATCAGACGTCATAAATCTATCCATTGCCATATCTCCTCATTGTAATTTAGTGTAACTATTATTATATACCGTAATTTTCAAAATGAAAACCCTTTTTTTAAAATTTTAGAAACTTAAAATAAACTGTAACAATTTTTAACGCCGTATTTTAATAAAATATGTGCAAAATACTTGACAAATCGAAATATTTGCTATAATATATAAATAAGTAATATTCCGTCGAAAGGTGGTGAAATTGATGGAAATAACTGACATCAGAATCAGAAAAGTAACAACGGAAGGTAAAATGAAAGCGGTAGCATCTGTTACTTTTGATAATGCGTTCGCAGTACATGACGTGAAGGTTATTGAAGGACCGGAAAAATTATTCGTAGCTATGCCAAGCAGAAGAACTCCCGACGGTGAATATAGAGACATAGCGCATCCGATAAACAGCGAAATGAGAGGTACACTTGAGAGTATGGTCCTTGCAGCGTATGACGCGATCGAAGATGAAGATATAACAACAGCAGACGTTGAATAACATAATATAATGAACAGATTGTACGTATTGTGCAGTCTGTTTTTTTGTATATACGGAAATATCGCCTTAAATTAATGATGAAAATACTCCCAAGCCAATAAATCCGCTATTGAATTTGGGATTAATTCATGTTATACTAAAGTAAATATAAATACGGAGGTAATAACGATGATTAAGAAAATAATTGCCGCCGCGGCGGTTTTGGCAATGACCGTGTCATTATCGTCAGCGGCAATGGCGGACGACGGAATAATTGTTTTGGTAAACGGTAACAGCGTTGAGTTTACGGACGCCGCGCCGTTTATCGAAAATGACCGCACGCTTGTTCCCATGCGGGCGATTTTTGAGGCGCTCGGCGCGCAGGTAAGCTGGGATGATGAAATGAAAACGGTTGTTTCATACGACCCTGTAAGCGACATAAGTATTACTATGCAGATTGACTCAGACAAGATGTTTGTAGGCGAGGATGAATTCACACTTGACGTTGCCGCGAAAATAGTAGGCGACCGTACGTTTGTTCCCCTCAGAGCTGTAGCGGAGGGTATGCAGAGCGAGGTTGAGTGGGACGGTGAAACAAGAACCGTAACCATTCGGAAGGAGATTTCTTCATCGGACGTTAAAGAATAATATGTGATGAAAAATATCCGTAAAGAAATAAAAACCTAAGGCTTCCGAAACGAAGTCTTTAGGTTTTTTTCTTTTCGGGAAAACAGATTATTTTGCCGCGCGGTTTTTAAATAACCGTCAAGCGGTTTATACACATATCTCTTTTTTCGGAATATTATATAATATGCAGAAAGGAGTGAAAAGTATGTATATATTGGTCGGTTCGGCAACCACTGCCGCGAGGCTTAAAAAAGCTGTTGAAAAAAGCGTCGGATTTCCCGCTTATGTCGTACACACGCCGTCCGCGCTCAATCAGGGCGGCTGTTCGTATTCGCTGCGGCTTGACGACCGTATGATGGGAGACGTTGAAAAAATAGCGCGCGATAACAACATCAGAATAAAGAATATTTATGTAAAAAAAACCGAGAACGGGGAGAGTGTGTACCATGCTGTATCTTGATAATGCCGCCACATCGCTTCAAAAGCCGTTCGCCGTGTATGCGAGTCTTATTAAAAATACGCTGTTTTCCTCGGGAAACGCGGGACGCGGCGGACATAAAATGAGTATGAACGCCGTACGGGCGATTGTGGATACCCAGGATTCAATTGCGCGGCTTTTTAATATAGATAATCCTCAGAATATCGTGTTTACTCAAAACGCGACTTACGCGCTGAATACGGCAATTTTCGGAACCGCCGGAAACGGAGGACATATTGTTGTTACCGCAATGGAGCATAACAGCGTGCTGCGTCCTGCGGTAAGACTGGGTAATTTCAGCATTGTAAACGCGGATAAGAACGGTTATGTGCATGCTCCAGACGTGGAAAAAGCTATAAGGGAGGATACTAAACTTATTGTATGTACTCACGCTTCAAATGTATGCGGTACTGTAGAACCCGTTTATGAGATAGGCAGAATTGCGAAAAAACACGGAATACCGTTTCTGATAGACGCCGCGCAGACGGCGGGCTGTCTTAAAATCGACGCGGATAAAATGAATGCCGATTTAATAGCGTTTTCGGGTCATAAGGGACTTATGGGACCTTTGGGAACAGGCGGACTTTATATAAAAGAGCCGGAAAAACTTGCTCCGTTTGCATTCGGCGGTACGGGCAGCAATTCGGACAGCGCTGTTCAGCCGGAAATTATGCCGGATAAATTTCACAGCGGTACAATGAATACGCCCGCTATAGCGGCTCTCGGCGCGGGAGCCGAGTATGTCGTGAAATGCGGTGTGGACGCTGTAAGGGAGCATGAAACAAATCTTGCGAAAAATTTTAGAGAAAATCTTTTAAACATGGATAACGTCACGGTTTACGGCGACGGCAGAGGTATTGCGACAGTTGCGTTTAACGTAGGGGAACTTCCGAGCGGAGAAGCTTTTGAGCGTTTCGGAGGTAAGGCGGCCGTGCGCGCGGGATACCATTGCGCGCCTCTTGCGCATAAAGCGCTCGGTACCGAAAAAAGAGGCGTTGTCAGAGCGTCGTTCGGAATTTTTAACTCAGTGAAGGATGTTTCAAAAATGACGGATTATGTCTATAAAATAAGCAAAAATTTAAAGGGATAGGTTATCTATCCCATACATAATCAGACTGAAAAAGCGTATAATATTTTTGGAAAAAAACTATTGACAAATACTTCTGATTTTGATATAATAATGCAAGTCGGTTGATGACAGAATCAACCGAAATACTATGCGGGTGTAGTTCAATGGTAGAATTCCAGCCTTCCAAGCTGGTCGCGTGGGT
>CAYRSG010000022.1:0-25213 GCA_964426905.1 uncultured Clostridium sp.
GCATGAACGACAGCGGCGGCGCGAGAATACAGGAGGGAATAGACGCTCTTTCGGGATTCGGAGAAATATTTTTCCGAAACACCTGCAACAGCGGCGTAATTCCTCAGATTTCCGTTATTATGGGACCGTGCGCGGGCGGAGCGGTATATTCGCCGGCTATTACGGATTTCATATTTATGGTTGAGAAGACGAGCCAGATGTTCATAACAGGTCCGCAGGTAATAAGCTCGGTTACGGGCGAGAGCGTTACAGCTGAGGAACTCGGCGGCGCGGATACGCACGCTTCCAAGTCGGGCGTCGCTCATTTCAAGGCGGCGAACGACGAGGAGTGTATTGCGAAGATAAGAAGACTTCTTTCCTTTCTTCCGTCAAATAACCTTGAAGAAGCGCCTTACGAGCCTTCAGAGGATGAAATCAACCGCCTTTCCGAGAAGCTCAGCACAATAGTTCCCGACGAGTCGGGCAAGGCTTACGATATTAAAGAGGTTATCGCGGAGCTTGTTGATAACGCTGACTTTATGGAGGTCCAGGAGGATTTCGCGAAGAATATTGTAGTAGGCTTTGCGAGAATGAACGGACAGGTTATCGGAATAGTCGCAAATCAGCCTAAGGTAATGGCCGGCTCGCTTGACGTAAATTCGTCGGATAAGGCGGCAAGGTTTGTTCGTTTCTGCGACAGCTTTAATATTCCGCTTGTCACGCTTACGGATGTTCCGGGATATTTCCCCGGAGTAGAGCAGGAGCAGAACGGTATTATAAGACACGGAGCGAAGCTTTTATACGCGTTCAGCGAAGCTACCGTTCCGAAGATTAACGTAATACTGAGAAAGGCTTACGGCGGCGCGTACATAGCGATGAACTCAAAAAATCTCGGCGCCGACGTGGTAATGGCATGGCCGACGGCCGAAATCGCCGTAATGGGACCCGAGGGCGCGGCTAACATTATTTTCAAGAATGATATTAAGGAAAGCTCCGACCCTGTAGCCGCAAGAAACGAAAAGATTCAGGAATACAGAAACAAGTTCGCTTCGCCTTATGAGGCGGCAAGACGCGGATATGTCGACGACGTAATCGAACCGGATTCAACAAGACCGAGAATTATTGCCGCGCTTGAGATGCTCGCTTCAAAGAGAGAGTCGAGACCGGCTAAAAAGCATGGAAATCTTCCTGTTTAATGAGAGAAAGGAGATTTTGATATGTATTCAGAAGGACTTTTGACAGGTCATAACCTGTCGCTTGGAGAAGCGTTTGCCATGGGCGGCGAAACCACAGTCATAGGTCTTGCGATAGTTTTTTCAGTACTTATAATACTTATGCTGGTACTGATGCTGTTTAAGGTTATATTCTACCGTCAGCCGAAAAAGCAGGAGGTAAAAGACGTTCCCGCTCCGCCGGCTCCGGCGGAGACTGTAAAGGAAGAAACCGATGAGGAAGAGCTCGCGGCAATTCTTACGGCCGCTGTTGCGGCAAGTCTCAACACTTCGACATATAACCTTAAAATTAAGTCTTACAGAAGAGTGGATAACAAAATGCCTGCTTGGAATAAGGCGGGTGTAAACGAAACAATAAACAACCGATTCTAAGGAGGTAAATTAAATGAGAAAATTTAACATTACAGTAAACGGAAAAACATATGAAGTTGACGTAGAGGAAGTCGGCGGCGTTTCGGCTCCCGTTCAGGCGGCTGCTCCGGCGGCGCCGGTAAAACCGGCGACTGCGAAAGCCGCTCCCGCTCCGAAGGCTGCTCCGGTGGCGGGCGCTAAGCAGGTAACCGCGCCGATGCCCGGCACAATTGTGTCGGTAAAGGTAAATGTGGGCGATACCGTTAAGGCGGACACGCTCGTAGCGGTTCTTGAGGCTATGAAAATGGAAAATGAAATATTTGCCGGTTCTGACGGAACAGTCGCGGGCGTCAGTGTATCGGCGGGCGACAGCGTAAACAGCGGTGATGCATTAATTTCCATAAACTAAACGTTTATGGAAATTAACGATTTACATAAACTGATACATTCACGACTAAATTACAGAAAGTGGTGACAAAAAAGTGTTAGAAAGCTTTGCAAACTTTTTGCAGAATACAGGATTTTACGCACTGCTGTCGAGCGGCGGCGTTGACGCTGTCAAAACAATCATAATGATTTGCATTGCGTGCGTGCTTCTGTATCTTGCTATAGTAAAAAAATTCGAGCCGTTATTGCTTCTTCCGATAGCTTTCGGTATGCTTCTTTCAAATCTGCCGATGATTAAGGATTCCAGCGCGATTATGATGCATACGGAGTTCTTTACGGACCCGCAGTATATGACGGACGGAAAATATATAAATGTCGGATACATATGCCAGCACGGAGGTCTTCTGGATTTGCTCTATCTCGGAGTTAAACTGGGCATTTATCCGCCGCTGATATTTGTCGGCATAGGATGTATGACCGACTTTGGACCGCTTATCGCCAACCCTAAGAGTATTCTTCTGGGAGCTGCGGCGCAGTTCGGCGTGTTCTTCACATTTGTCGGCGCTCTGGTATTAAGCGCTCTTGTGCCGTCAATCAGCTTCGGCATTAAGGAAGCTGCGTCTATAGGTATTATCGGAGGCGCGGACGGACCTACGGCTATTTATGTTACAAAGACTCTCGCTCCGGCTCTGCTTCCGGCTATAGCCGTTGCGGCTTATTCGTATATGGCGCTTATTCCTGTTATTCAGCCGCCGATTATGAAACTTATGACGCGCAAGAAGGACAGAATGATTGTTATGGAACAGCTTCGTCCCGTTTCAAAAACAGAGAAGATTTTATTCCCGATTATTGTAACGATAGTAGTGGCGCTGATTATCCCCGACGCGGTATCGCTTGTCGGATGTCTGATGCTCGGAAACCTTATGAAGGAATCGGGAGTTGTTGACAGACTGGCGAAGACGGCGCAGAATGAATTGATGAATATAATTACGCTGTTTTTGGGAGTTACCGTCGGAGCCACGGCAACAGCGTCAAGCTTCCTCTCGGCGCAGACAATCGGTATTATCATATTAGGTCTTATCGCGTTCTGCTTCTCGACGGCGGGAGGCTTGTTCCTCGGCGATATTATGTGCTGGCTTACAAAGGGTAAGGTTAATCCGCTTATAGGAAGCGCGGGTGTAAGCGCCGTTCCTATGGCCGCGCGTGTTTCTCAGTCGGTCGGACAGAAGGAGAATCCTTCTAACTTCCTCCTGATGCACGCTATGGGTCCGAATGTTGCGGGAGTAATAGGTTCCGCGGTTGCGGCGGGCGTATTCCTCGCGATGTTCAGCAATCTTTAATTGATATTGAAAATAAAGGAGTGAAATATAAATGGCAAAGGGAAAGAAAGCGGTAGAGATTACCGAAACAGTCCTCAGAGACGCTCACCAGTCGCTTATCGCTACGAGAATGACGACCGACCAGATTATTCCTATAGTAGAGAAGCTCGACAATATCGGTTATCATTCGCTCGAAGCATGGGGCGGAGCGACATTTGACGCGTGCCTGAGGTTTCTGAACGAGGATCCGTGGGAGAGACTCCGCAAGATTAAGGATAAAGCGAAGAAAACTCCTATTCAGATGCTTTTCAGAGGTCAGAATATTTTAGGCTACAGACATTACGCCGACGATATAGTCGAATATTTTGTGCAGAAATCAATTGCGAACGGCGTTGATATCCTGAGAATTTTCGACGCGCTTAACGATATAAGAAATCTTGAATGCGCGATAAAGGCTTGCAAGAAGGAAAAAGGTCATCTTCAGGCTACAATTTGCTATACGACATCTGAATTCCATACAAACGAGAAGTTTGTAAAAATGGCTAAACAGCTTGAAAGCATGGGCGCTGACTCTATCTGTATCAAGGATATGGCGGGTCTTTTGCGTCCGTACGTAACATATGACCTTGTTAAGCAGATGAAAGAGGAGGTAAAAATACCAATTCAACTTCACACGCATTACACGAGCGGCGAGGCGTCAATGGTTTATCTGAAGGCTATTGAGGCGGGCGTCGACGTAATTGACTGCGCGATATCGCCGATGGCGATGGGTACGTCGCAGCCTCCGACGGAATCGATGGTCGCGGCTTTGCAGGGTACGGAATACGACACGGGCTATGATCTCGATAAGCTGGTTGAGATAAGCGATTATTTCAGACCTCTCCGTGAGGAATACATTAATAGCGGACTTATGAACACAAAGGTTATGGGCGTAAACGTAAATACGCTTAAATATCAGGTTCCGGGCGGAATGCTGTCAAACCTTGTGTCTCAGCTCAAGCAGATGAACAGAGAGGACGCGTATGAACAGGCGCTTGAGGAAGTGCCGAGAGTGCGCGCGGATATGGGCTATCCTCCGCTTGTAACACCGTCGTCGCAGATTGTCGGCACACAGGCTGTTCTTAACGTAATAAGCGGCGAGAGATACAAGATGGTTTCAAAGGAAACAAAGGGGCTTGTAAAGGGAGAGTACGGCAAATGCCCTGCTGAGATTTCTCCGGAAATCGTAAAGAAAACAATCGGCGATGAGAAGAGAATTACATGCCGTCCGGCTGACCTTTTGAAGCCGGAGCTTGCGCAGATGAAGAAGGAATGCGCCGAGTGGATAGAGCAAGACGAGGATGTATTATCATACGCGCTGTTCGGTCAGGTTGCCGTTAAATTCTTCGAGTACAGACGCGCTCAGAAGTACAAAATCGACGCCGATCTGCTCGATGAAGAGAATAAGGTATATCCTGCGTAATTAATTTTAAAGGAGCTGCCGCGGCGCGGCAGTTCCTTGTTTTGTCTTATAGGAAATTGCTTGCGGCATGAGAAACGCCGCTTATTGCGGAAAGCGTAAAATGAGGTGATAGTATGCGATTGGGATTTATAGGAAACGGAAATATGGGACGCGCTATAATATGCGGTATTCTTGAAAATAAAATTGCCGCTGCCGGCGATATAATTGTCTCAGATATCGACACAAACGGACTGGAATGGATAAAATCTAAATACGGAGTGGAAACCGCGCGGGACAATAAGCAAACCGCAAAAGCGGCGGATATGCTGTTTTTATGCGTAAAACCGCAGTTTGTTTACAGCGTTATAGACGAAATAAAGGACTGCGTAAACGAAAATACCGTGGTAGTTTCGATTGTTGCCGGACAGTCAATAGACGCTCTTACATCATCATTCGGGAAAAAAATTAAGCTTGTGCGCGTAATGCCGAACACGCCTGCGCTGGTAGGAGAGGGAATGGCGGCGCTTACGCCCAACGAAAATGTGTCGGAAAGCGAATTAAAGGCGGCGCTTGAAATCTTTAACAGCTTTGGCAGGGGAGAAATCGTAAGCGAAAATCTTATGGACGCCGTTACGGCGGTGAGCGGCTCGTCGCCGGCGTATGTGTTCATGATGCTTGAAGCGATGGCTGACGCGGCTGTCATCGGCGGTATGCCGAGAAAACAAGCGTATACCTTTGCGGCGCAGGCAGTACTTGGCAGCGCGAAAATGGTTCTTGAAACGCGTAAGCATCCGGGAGAACTCAAGGATATGGTATGCTCGCCGGCGGGAACGACTATCGACGCCGTTGCGGAGCTTGAAAAGAACGGCTTCAGAAACAGCATAATAGAAGCCATGAAAAAGTGCATGGAGAAGTCAAAAGAACTCGGAAAAAAATAAATATAAACACAACAACGCCACCGACTCTATCATATCGGTGGCGTTGTTGTATATGAACGTAACATTGTATTCAAACAATGTTACACTTATTATACACCAAAAGAATTGAAATTTCAATAGAAAATTTATACTTTTTTAAAAAAATTGATTAAATGCCCTCAAAGTATGAAATATACTGTATCGGAGCGGGTTCGCCGAACAGATATTGATACAAATCGATGAAGTAATCGTCGGTCATGCTTGCGATATAATCTGTCACAATATCGTCAGGACTGTTATTTTCGGCATATTTGAAGCCTTTAAAGCGGTTTGCGTTATTTATAAAATCAATGTGATGCTTAAAAACCGGCGATGATTTTGCGCCTTTTTTTAAATCGCTCAGCAGTCTTTTGTAGATTTTCTCGAACATAGGCTGTATTTTTGCGGTGTAAATATCCGCTATTTTGTGATTCATGTATATAATTTCATAATTATCGTTTTTGCTTGCTTTAAGCGCGTTGTAATGCGCGTCGTCAAGACGTATATAATCTTTGCCGTAGCTGTTTTCGACTATGTTTACCACAAGATTATGGATAATTGTGGCGTTGTGCCGCCCTATCTCATTTTCCTCAAAGACGTCCTCGCTTTCAATCAGTTTTGTTTTGATAGCGTCCTGACGATCCTTGCCGATGTATGCTATCATATCCGATATTCTGACTACGCAGCCCTCGAGAGTCGATGGGACAAGACGTTTAATCGCGCCATTGTCAGTATAACATTCCTCGACCTTTTTATCAAATTCTTCAAAACCGCTCAGCTTTGACGGATAATATTCCTTACACTCGAACTCTCCGTTGTGGCAGAGAATACCGTCGAGAGTCTGAAGACTGATATTAAGGTTGAATATTTTGTCGAGAACGCGGACGCTGTGAACGTTGTGATTAAAATATCTTCCCGTATCCGCATGATACAGCTCATTGAGGAATTTTTCGCCGGCATGTCCGAACGGCGTGTGACCTATATCGTGACCGAGAGCGATTGCCTCTATAAGGTCGAGGTCAAGCCCCAGCAGCTTGCCGATATTGCGGGCAATTCTTGAGACGAGCTGTACATGCAGAGCTCTGTGGGAAATATCGTCGTTTTTATAAAAAGAAAACACCTGAGTTTTGTCGGCATATCTGTTATAATACGGACTATGCATGATTTTCTCGGCGTCTCTCACAAAAGCGGGACGCCAAAGCGTAGCGCGGTCATGGTCTGGATTGCGGCGGATCGCGTTATCCTCAAAACCGTGTCCGTGGAGAATTTCTTTGTTTATTCTGTTTTGAAGACTGTCAGAAAGCTTTTCGTATTTTAACATATTTTTCCTCCCGCATTGTTATATAATACATTATAGCACAAAATTTCGCTTATAACAATACAACATAAATTGTAATAATAAATTAATATTTTGGTAGTGACAAAAAGAATTTTCTGTGATATAATAGTAAAAAATATTCTCCGGAGCAGATTTTCCGGTGTAAAGGAAGAGGTATTTATGAAAAAAATATTTAGCGCCGCCGTCGCGGCGTTCGTAATTATATGTATGTCGGTCAGCGCTATGGCGGCGACGTCAAGTGTTTCCGTAAAGAATAATTCGGGAACAAATCCGATTACATATACATATGAGGCAGGTAAATCCGGCGAGACGGTAAAATCAATAAAAACATTAATGTCAAAGCTTTCCGCTCTGCCCGCCCAGGATTCGGTTGTTCAGGCGATTACGGTGACCAGTAAGAGCGCGGACAAAACTCCGGTTGAATTTAAGCTGCGTCTTTCTTTGCCCGAGACAACGTCTTCAAGCGCAAAACCGTCCGTTGTAAAGACGCCGTCTCCGACGGAGCTTTCATCGCTCGATTATTACAATATTGAGGTTACCGATTCAAAGGGCAATGTGCTGTATTCGTACGAAGAAGAGCAATCTGACGGCGACGTGGCGGAATATAAGGATATTCCGCTCGGATTAATGAATACCGAGAGTTCCTCCGAAAATAAGATTTTTAATATTACAGTGTCGGTAAATAAGGATTTAAATAAGAGCTCGATTTTGACAAGCGCCAAAAAGCTGGATTGGAGTATTGTTTCTTCGCCGTACGAGGAGAAGGAAACTCAGGCTCCGGCGTCCGCCGCTCCCGCGCCCGCCGTGTCGGATAAACCTTCGTCGTCCGCAGCGACGGCGATTGCGTCCGCACCCGCCGCGTCTTCATCTCCCGCCGCGTCTTCATCTCCGGCGTCGGCTGTTACGGTTTCCCCTACGGAAGCCGCGTCTGAAGTCTCGGAGGGCGTAAGCGAGGATAAGAACGGTAACGTAACTCTTTCAAAGGGAGAATACCTCTGCGGAAAGGATATTGAACCGGGAAGATACACAATGACCGGAAGCGGCAAGGTTCATGTATATACATCCGAAGGAGTTTTAAAATCAACCATAGCGTTAAAGGATAAAGATGACAAATCGGCAGACGGAGTAGACGAATATGTTATAAATCTGAGAGAAGGCGAAAAGATAGTTGTTGAGTCGGATACAAAATTCACTCCGTATACGGCGTCAAAGACTACGTCGAAACCGACGCCGACCGCTACAGCGTCTTCGCCCGAAAAAACTCCGGTAGCGGCGTCAAGCTCCAAATCAAGCCCAGTTCCGACCGCGGCGGCAAGTAAGAACAACCCGAAAACAGGCGATAGCGCTCCGCTTATCGGAATTGCCGCTTTAGCCGTACTGGCCGCGGGAGCGTTCACATTTATTGAGATAAAAAAGAGAAAACAGCAATAATAATATAATAAGACCGAAAGGGCGTGTTTGATATGAAAAATAAATTTCTTATCATACAGGTCCTTTTAGTAACGGTTTTTTTAGCATGCGTAGGATATATAGGAAAATATTTTTACGACTCCCGCAAGGCTCAGGAAGGATATGAGGAATTAAGGCAGCTTGTAAAAAAAAGCGCGCGGGAGGATGCGACGGAGGGCTATATCGAACTGCGCGACGAGAAAGGAATGCTTGAAGATTATTATGATTTGTATAAAAAAAACAACGATTTTAAGGGCTGGCTGAGAATTCCCGGAACCGCGATTGACTATCCCGTTGTGCAGTGCGGCGACAACGACTTTTACCTTCATAGAAATTTTGAGAAAAAATATCAGTACAGCGGCATACCGTTCATTGATTATCAGTCGTCGGATAATTCTATGAATATGATAATTTACGCGCATAATATGAAAAACGGTTCAATGTTTGCCGCGCTTACCGACTATGAGGATAAGGCTTTTTATGAACAGCATAAGGATATAACGTACGATACGATATACGACAGGGGAAAATACGAGATTATAGGCGCGTTTCGGACGAAGGTAGACTCAAAGGAGGAGTTTAAGTATTACGAATACGCTAATATAGAAACAGAGGAACGCTTCGGCGAATATTTGGAAAATGTAAAAAAACATTCATTTTACGATACGGGCGTCGAAGCCGGTTACGGCGACCGCCTTCTTACGCTGTCAACCTGCGCGTATCACACGTCAAACGAGAGATTTGTGGTTGTAGCTAAAAAGAAATAAAATACTTGAAATCTACGGTAAAATATAGTATAATATTCAAGCGTATTAGATTTGCTCCCATAGTTAAGTGGATATAACATACCCCTCCTAAGGGTAAATCACGCGTTCGACTCGCGCTGGGAGCGCCATTTCGCAAGCTCCGCTGCGATATCAAGTCGCGGCGGAGCGCTTTGCGGTAAATAAAACTATCGGTAATATATTGATAAAACGATTGTAACGTGGTATAATATTCATATGGATATAAAATTTGACGGCAATAATCTTATTGTAACAGGCTTAAAAGATTTTAATCTTGAACATATATTTGACTGCGGTCAGTGTTTCCGGTTTGACCGCGTTGACGAAAACACCTATTTCGGCATAGCGAAGGGCAGAGCTTTAAAAATATCTCAGAACGCCGATACTGTTATAATGTATGAAACAACAGAGGAAGATTTTAGAAAAATATGGTTTGATTACTTTGATTTGGGAAGGGATTACGGAGAAATAAAGAAAATACTCTCCCGTGACGAGGTTATGAGACAAGCTGTTTCCTACGGGGAAGGTATACGAATACTGAACCAGGATTTATGGGAGACTGTTATTTCCTTTATAATTTCAGCGAGCAACAATATTCCGAGAATCAAAGGAATAATCGGACGTTTCTGCGAAAACTTCGGCGAAAAAATCGAATACATGGGCGATACATACTATTCTTTTCCCGGTATTGATAAAACGGCGTCGCTTACAAAAGAGGACTTATCGGTTATTCGCAGCGGTTTTCGAGACAAGTATATCATGGACGCCGCTGCTAAATTCAAAAGCGGCGCGCTGTCCGATGAATATATAAAATCGCTTGCTTCTCCCGACGCGAAAAAAGCGCTTATGTCAATAAACGGCGTCGGCGGCAAGGTAAGCGGCTGCATAATGCTTTTCGGTCTCGGCAGAGCCGATTCGTTCCCCGTCGACGTATGGATAAAGCGTATTATGGAATACTGTTATTTTGGCGGAGAACAGAAGAGCATTGAAACGATTTCGTCCTTCGCCGAAAAACGCTTCGGAGCTTTGGGCGGATTTGCCCAGCAGTATTTGTTTTTCTATGCGAGAGAAAATAAAATAGGAGTAAACTAATCCCTGTATGCCCGCCGCGGCAGGATATGATTAATAACAACAGGCGGGCGGAAAGGAACGCGCGCAATGCTCGTTGATTTAAAAAGAATAGTAGCGTATATATGCCCGTTCTGCTCAAATATATCATCCAAGGCGCTTTCTATATTTAATTTTTCAGGCAGAGATAAGGTGCAGCTTATATGTCCCACTCACGGCTGCCATGAAACGTGTGTATATATTACAAAGAAAAATTCAAAATATAAATTGGATATTGAATGTCCGCTGTGCGGAGAAACACATTCATATACCGTTTCGGCGGAGAATTTCTGGAATAAGCCGCTTTTAACGTATAAATGTCCGGCTGCGGGAATAGACGTTTTTTTCGCGGGAGAACGGAGCAGGGTGGAGCGGGCGCTTGATGAAAAATCGGATGTGTATTCGGATATTATAGACGAATTTGATGATGAGGACGACGAACTCTCCTTTAACCTTCTGTACGCGATTATAGAGAGGCTTAATTATCTCATTGAAAACGGACATGTTTCGTGTGTCTGCGGAAATACAAAGCCGGAATTTGAGATTATAGACGAAAGCATTGCGCTCAAGTGCGTTAAATGCAAACGCTCGAAGCTTATCGAAATAAGCGAGGAAAGTCTCGCCGTGCTTTTAAGTACAACTTCGATTGTAATAGGAAAGTGAGAAAATAAATAAGCCGCTGAATAAAATTCACATATATTTATTTAATTTTAAGGAGGAGTAAAAATGTTAGTATCAGCAACCGAAATGCTAAACAAGGCTGTGGCAGGAAAATACGCGGTAGGTCAATTTAACATCAACAATCTTGAATGGACAAAGGCGATTCTTACAACGGCTCAGGAAAATAATTCGCCTGTAATACTCGGCGTGTCGGAGGGCGCGGGTAAATACATGACGGGCTTTAAAACCGTAGCGGCTATGGTAAAGGCTATGATTGAGGAACTCAATATCACTGTGCCGACAGCGCTTCATCTTGACCACGGCACATACGAGGGCTGCTATAAATGTATTGAGGTGGGCTTTTCGTCGGTAATGTTTGACGGCTCGCACTTCCCGATTGACGAAAATATAGCGAAGACGTCGGAGCTTGTAAAGGTCTGCCATGAAAAGGGTCTTTCAATCGAGGCTGAAGTCGGCTCAATCGGAGGTGAAGAGGACGGCGTTATAGGCGCGGGCGAAATCGCGGACCCGAACGAGTGTAAGAAAATCGCTGATTTGGGCGTTGACTTCCTTGCCGCCGGCATAGGAAACATCCACGGCAAATATCCCGAAAACTGGAAGGGACTTGACTTTGACGCGCTTGCGAAAACAAAGGAGCTTATAGGTGGCCTTCCACTGGTGCTTCACGGCGGCACAGGTATTCCGGCTGATATGATTCAGAAGGCAATTTCGCTCGGCGTGGCGAAAATTAATGTAAATACAGAGTGTCAGCTATACTTCCAGGAAGCTACAAGAAAGTATATAGAAGAGGGCAAGGACCTTCAGGGCAAGGGCTTTGACCCGAGAAAGCTGCTCGCTCCGGGTACAGAGGCGATTAAGGTTATCGTAAAAGAAAAGATGGAGCTTTTCGGCTCAATCAATAAAGCGTAATTTTGTAATTAATACGCACCCCTTATCATAATATTTGATAAGGGGTGCTTTTTGTTATGATTAATAAGCTGAAAACTTTTTTCGCCGTGCTTTTTGTGTCGCTTTTATACAGCTGTATTTTGGGTGTGTTTTTTCGCTCGGCGTCCACAATGCCGGTAACGTCCGGCAGTATATCGGACGGCGCGGTTTTGCCTATTGTGATGTATCACAGCGTGCTGAAGGATACAGATCTGTCCGGCAAGTATGTTATTACGCCGGAGGAGCTGAAAAATGATATAGAATACCTGAAAACCGCGGGTTATGAGTTTGTGCTGCCGCGCGATATTATAGCTTATACCGATGGAGAGGGGGAACTGCCGCAAAAGCCTGTAATGCTGACATTTGACGACGGCTTTTACAACAATTACGGATACGTTATGCCGATTCTTGAAAAGTGCGACGCGAAGGCTGTCGTCTCTGTAGTCGGGAGTTATACGGACGAGTACTCCGAAAGCAATATTGCGAATATGACGCACGGGTATTTACGCTGGAGCGAGGTTTACGATATGTTTCTCAGTAGCCGGACGGAGGTTGCAAATCACTCGTACGCTTTTCATAGCAATACGGGCGGCAGAAACGGCTCAAAACGCAATAAATACGAGGATAAATCATCATACGGTAAAATTTTCCGCGCCGACACGAAAAAGGCTCAGGATCGCTTTCTGACAAAAACAGGCTTCGCGCCGACGGTATATACATATCCGTTCGGCGCGTACAGCGCGGAAACCACCGAAATGTTAAAAGATATGGGATTTAGAATGAGTCTTACCTGCGAAAGCGGAATTAATCGCATAGCGAGAGACGCCGATTCGTTATTTTTGCTAAAACGCTTTAACCGCCCGAGCGGAATAGCGTCATCGGATTTTTTTGGAAAAATACTGAACGAATAACGGCAAAATCTTGAAAAAACAGATTTAATGTGCTATAATACGTTAAAGGGAATTCAAATCACGCGCTGATAATAATTTGAATAAAAACGGCGTACAATAATGAACAGACTGCATTATATCTGTATCAGCGGTAAACGAACGGAGGTAAAAACATGAGTGATAAGGAATTGTTTGAGGAGTTGTCGTACTCGAGGAAGAATGTATACAAGCGCTTAAGCGAACCGGAGAAAAAGGAAATGTTCGCATTGTGCGATGAGTATCGTGAATTTCTTGACGAGGGCAAGACGGAGCGTGAATGTGTGGAGAAGGCTCTGGGCATGGCGAAGCTGCATGGATTTTCGGATATAAATGAAAAGACGCGGCTCAAGACCGGCGACAAAGTTTATAAAATTAACAGAAACAAGAATATTCTGCTCGCCGTTATAGGCAGCGAGGATATTAAGGAGGGAATAAACCTCGTCGGCGCGCATATTGACTCGCCAAGGCTTGACTTAAAGCAAAATCCGCTCTATGAAAGCAATGATATGGCGCTTTTCAAGACGCATTATTACGGCGGAATAAAAAAGTATCAGTGGCCCGCCATGCCGCTCGCAATTCACGGAGTTATATTCGCGAAGGACGGTAGGAAGATTAAGCTCAATATAGGAGAAAATGAAAACGACCCTGTATTTTGCGTAACGGATTTGCTTCCGCATCTCGCTAAGGACCAGATGTCAAAAAAAATGACGGAAGGTATAGAGGGTGAGAACCTGAATATTCTTATCGGCGGTATGCCTGTTGAAGGGGAAGGCGTTAAGGAGGAGGTTAAATTTGCGGCGCTGAAGCTCCTTAACGATAAGTATAATATTACCGAAAGAGATTTCCAAAGCGCGGAAATAGAAATCGTTCCGGCGCATAAGGCGAGAAACGTCGGACTTGACGAGAGCTTTGTCGGCGCGTACGGTCAGGATGACAGAGTGTGCGCTTTCACCACGTTAAAAGGCATATTCGCGGCAAATAATCCGAAAAGAACAGCTGTCGCCCTGCTTGTCGACAAGGAGGAAATCGGCTCAACGGGCAATACTGGAATGCTGAGCGCGTTTTTTGAAATGACGCTTGCTGAGATTATAGAAAAACTTACGGGAAACTGTTCAATTACTTCGTATAATACCGTTATAACAAATTCGGCGTGCTTGTCCTCCGACGTGGGAGCGGCAGTCGACCCTAATTACGAGAGCGTTTACGAGAAGAAAAACGCCGCTTTCGCGGGATGCGGTATGGTGCTTATGAAATATACAGGTGCGAGGGGAAAATCGGAATCTTCGGACGCGTCGGCGGAGTTTGTTTATGAGATAGGAAAAATCCTTGACGATAACGGAGTAATATGGCAAACGAGCGAGCTCGGCAAAGTAGACCAGGGCGGCGGAGGAACAATAGCTCAGTATGTTGCGAATCTCAATATGGATGTAATTGACTGCGGCGTTCCCGTGCTTTCGATGCACTCGCCGTTTGAGGTTACCGCCAAAAGCGATGTGTATATGGCGTACAGGTCGTATGTCGCTTTCTATAATAATAGATAAATTATGTATAAAACAAGCCGCAAACAGCGCTTACGGCAGACAAAACCTTAAGGTTTTGTCTGCCGGTTCGGAGCTTGAAGAGTTAATCTTCAAGCTTTTGTGTTATTTGCGATATAAATATTATTTTATTCTTCAAAATACTTTACATATAAAAAACGTTAAAATATTGACAAATGTTTAAAAAAGGTATAAAATACATGTATCTAAAAAAGGGAGGGCATAAATATGGCGTGTTTCATAGTACCTGCGGCAGAGGCTGTGGTAACAACAATTGTAAAAAAGAAAGCAGATAAAAACGGCGAACATTCAAATCCGTTTATTAAAAGAATGAATTGGCTTAATACTATGCTTTGGGGCGGCAGCGCTCTGTTAGCGTTTGAACATGTTTGGCACGGCGAGGTCGTACCGTTTTTCCCGTTTTTAACAAATGCCGTAAATCCGGCGCAGATGTTCGGCGAAATGGCGACAGTCGGCGTAGGTATGGCTGCGCTTGTAACCGCCGTATGGGCGGGCGTCGTTGCGGCGGCAAGCTCAATTGAGAAACGTCCTGTTTCAAATATTGCGGCAGGAGGACAAAAACGGTGACTTTACTTATAACGGTTTTCGCGGCGGTCATAACGACGGTTTTGTGGTATAACGGCGGCAATGAGCGCAAGACAGGTATTCTCGCTCTCATGTATTGGGGCGCGTCGCTGATGTGGCTTGTTGATGCTATAGCGGAATACATAGAGCTTGGCGCGGAATATTTTACCCCGGCGGCGACCGATATGGTTAACGACGCATATCTCGGTTTTTCAGTCGTCGCGCTTGGGCTTGTTATTTGGCTGGCAGTTTTGTTCATAAAAGACCCTGAGGGCAAAATCAAAAAAATGCTCAGCGAAAAATAATTTTGCGGATTAAAAATATATTGAAAAAACGACGAGGGGTAAAATATTCCGTAATATTTTACCCCTAAGAGCAGTTTAGTCGACAATTTTTCCTATAACAATTCCGCCGTTGTTTTTCTCGAGCAGCACGTTCCTGAAGCAATCATTCAGATTTTCTTCGTACGGAACGTGAACGGTGATGTAATTATCCGTTTTTCCCTCGAAAAGTCCGTCGGCCGCCGGCTGCTCAAACAGAACGCGCATAGTCTTTCCCAAAAAGCGGTCTATAAACTCGTCGCGGCTTTTCTTTGTTTCCTCAATTATAATTTTGCTTCTTTTCTCTTTAATATCGGGCGGAATCTGGCGGGAACTCTTAGCCGCCGGAGTGCCTCTGCGCCTTGAGTATTGAAATACGTGCGCGTCGGCAAAAGAAATCTCTTTTACAAATTTAACGGTATCCTCAAATTCTTCATCTGTTTCACCCGGGAAACCGACCATTATATCCGTTGTCACGGCGACGTCGTCAAAAGCGGCGCGGAGACCTTCGACAATGCTTTTAAACTGCGCCGCTGTGTATTTTCTGTTCATCCTACGGAGCGTCGCGTCACAGCCCGACTGAAGGGAAATATGAAAATGATGACACAGCTTTTTTGCATTTTTTATTTTACCGATAAAGTCTTGGTTCAAAGTCATTGGCTCAATTGAGGAAAGACGTATGCGCTCCACGCCGTCAATTTTATCCGCGTCGTTTATCAAATCCTCGAGCGAGGCGTTTTCCAAATCAATGCCGTAAGACGCCACATGTATGCCCGCAAGAATAATTTCCTTAAAGCCGTTCGCGGCAAGGGAACGTATTTCTCTGAGAACGTCTTCTTTGCTTCTGCTTCTCACGGGACCGCGCGCGTAGGGAATAATGCAATATGAACAAAACTGGCTGCAGCCATCCTGTATTTTTATAAACGCGCGTGTTCTCGACGCGTATTCTTTTATATGCAACTCCTCAAATTCGTGTTCTGACATGACGTCGGAAACGTGATTTACACTGGATTCTTCTGTAAGCTCTTCAACCAGCCTAACTATATTTTTTCTGTCCTTTGTTCCGATAACGATATTAACGCCATCCACGGCGAGCGCCTCGTCGGGCGCTGTCTGCGCGTAGCAGCCTGTTACGGCTATAACAGCGTTCGGGTTTGTCTTTTTCGCGCGGCGTATTATCTGACGCGATTTCCTGTCGCCCATATTTGTTACGGAGCATGTATTAATAACATATATGTCTGCGATTTCATCAAATTTACATATTTCATAACCCGAATCGGAAAATAATTCCGTCATGGCTTCCGTTTCGTATTGATTAACTTTACAGCCAAGTGTGTAAAAAGCAGCTTTTTTTATTGTAATCACCATAGCCTTTCAGAATATTTATTAAATTTATAATATCGTTTCTATTATATAAAAAAATTATGGTAAATGCAATATAAAAGTGCCGTTCTGTTCGAATTGCCTAAAATTATTACGCCTTTTTTGCACAAAACCAACAAATTAAAACAAAAGACTTTATTTTTCACGGTAAATGTAGTAGAATAAAGTTTGTAGCGTTGTAAAACAGTAGCCTGTGAAAACAGAACGGCAAAAAATGAGAAATAAGGAAGGACGGTAAAACATGGAACAAAATTTACATCAGACGCAAGCGGTTACAATTGCGGCTCTTGTACTTTTTGCGCTTATCATGGTTTTGATAGGCGTAATAAGCACAAGAAAGACTAAGACAATGGACGGTTTCCTTTTGGGAAACAGAAAGATAGGCGCGTGGGTAAGCGCGTTCGCTTACGGAACGGCGTATTTCTCAGCCGTTGTTTTTGTCGGTTACGCGGGTCAGCACGGCTGGAATATCGGTCTGGGCGGTATGTGGATAGGAGTAGGAAACGCCGTTATCGGCTGCCTTATCGCATGGCTTCTGCTGGCGCGGCGCACGCGCACAATGGCGCATACTTTAAAATCAAAAACAATGCCGGAATTTTTTGAGGGACGTTATAACTCGACAAAAATGAAGGTTTTTGCGGCAGTAATTATTTTTGTATTCTTAGCGCCGTATTCAGCGGCTGTTTACAAGGGTCTCGGCTCAATGTTTCAGACTATTTTCCCGACAGTGTCGGTTAACGCGTGGATGCTCATAATAGCGGGTCTCACGGCGATTTATCTTGTTTTGGGCGGCTATGTCGCAACAGCGTATACCGATTTTGTACAGGGTATAATCATGATAGTCGGTGTGTTTGCGATGGCGATAGCCATTGTTTCTCATCCGAACGTAGGAGGTTTTTCACATATAGTAGAAAAGCTCGGCGCAATTCCCGATAACGGCGACGGCGTAACCGGCGCGCAGCTTACGAGCATTTGGGGCGGTTCAAGCTGGAAATTTCTTTGTGTAAATATCCTGCTCACGAGCTTCGGAACATGGGGACTGCCTCAGATGGTAAGCAAATATTACGCTATAAAGGACACAAAGTCAATTCATAAGGCTACTGTAATCTCAACGGCTTTCTCGCTTATAATAGGCGTAGGAGCGTACTTTGTAGGTTCGCTCTCAAGACTTATACTGAACAATCAGCTCCCGGATGGCGGAGTCGACTCGGTTATCCCGAACACGCTTTTGACAGCGCTGGGCGACCCGAATATAATTACGACTATAATTCTTGCCGTAATACTTATACTGCTTCTGTCGGCGTCAATGTCAACGCTTTCGTCGATTGTCCTTTCTTCATCGTCGGCAATTTCGGTCGACTTTATTCCGGCCGTAAAGAAGAACTACAGCGGCAAAAATCAGATGATACTTACAAGAGCGCTTTGTCTGCTGTTTGTCGCGCTTTCATACATATTCGCTACAGCAAACATTACTATTATAGTTAATATCATGTCGTTTAGCTGGGGAATAGTTTCCGGCTGCTTTATAGGTCCGTACATCTGGGGAATATACTCAAAGAAAACGACAAAGACCGGAGCGTGGGCAGGAATGATATGCGGATTTGCGACAATAGCGATCGCTACAATAGTTATTACCGCTATGAATGTCGGCGACGCGGGTACGGTAGGCGCGGCGTTTAAGCTGGCGGCTAAAAAAGCGCCGGAAATGGGCGTCGCGGCGATGGCTGTTTCGACGGTTGTTGTGCCTATAGTATCAATGTTTACCAAAAAGTTTGACAATAAATTCCTTGAGGGCGTATTCGCCGTAAGAGCCGAGGAAGATTAAAGGAGATAATAAAAATGCCAATTACTGAGCTGCTGGAAAGAAACGCGCAAATGTACGGCGATGAGATAAGTCTTGTCGAGATAAACCCGAAGGTGATGGAACACGCCAAGGTGACATGGAGAGAGTATTCTCTTATTGAGACAAATCCCATGGAGGCGGGACGTACGGAAATTACTTGGAAGGAATTTGACAAGAGGGCGAACCGCTTTGCAAATTTGCTTTTAAGCCGCGGAATTAAGAAGGGCGACAAGGTTGCGATTCTTTTAATGAACTGTCTTGAATGGCTGCCGGTATATTTCGGCGTACTGAAAGCGGGAGCGGTTGCGGTTCCGCTAAATTACCGTTATACGGCGGAGGAGATTAAATATTGTCTTGAACTCGCGGAGGCGGACGTGCTTGTATTCGGACCTGAGTTTATAGGCAGAGTTGAAGAAATATGCGACAGAATTCCCAATGTAAAGCAGACGTTTTATGTAGGAGCGGCTTGCCCGACGTTCGCGGAAAGCTATGATTATCTTGTAAAGTTTATGCGTTCGATAAAGCCGGACGTCACAATTACCGACGATGATTACGCGGCGATATATTTCTCGTCGGGAACGACGGGCTTCCCGAAGGCGATACTGCACGCTCACAGAAGCCTTGTTCATTCCGCGACGGTAGAGCAGAAGCACCACGGTCAGACGCATGACGACGTATTTCTGTGCATACCTCCGCTGTATCACACGGGAGCGAAGATGCACTGGTTCGGAAGCCTTATTTCCGGCGGAAAAGCCGTGCTGTTAAAAGGCATAAAGCCGGAGTGGATTCTGCGGGCGGTAAGCGAGGAGGAATGTACGATAGTATGGCTTCTCGTGCCGTGGGCGCAGGATATTCTCGATGCGATAGAGCGCGGAGATATTGACCTTGACAAATATAAGCTTGACCAATGGAGGCTTATGCACATAGGCGCTCAGCCTGTGCCGCCGAGCCTGATAAAACGCTGGAAGACATATTTCCCGAATCACGATTATGACACTAACTACGGTCTGAGCGAGTCAATCGGACCGGGCTGCGTTCATCTCGGTATTGAGAATATTCACAAGGTAGGAGCGATAGGCGTTCCCGGTTACGGCTGGGAGGTCAAAATCGTTGATAAGGACGGCAATAAAGTAAAGCGCGGCGATGTAGGCGAGCTTTGTGTAAAGGGTCCCGGAGTAATGCTGTGCTACTACAACGACAAGAAGGCGACGGACGAGGTTTTAAAGGACGGATGGCTTCTTACGGGCGACGTCGCGCAGGAGGACAAGGACGGATTTATATATCTTGTTGACCGCGCGAAGGACGTAATCATATCGGGCGGCGAGAATTTGTATCCCGTGCAGATAGAGGACTTTTTGAGAAAGAATGACGCTGTAAAGGACGTCGCGGTTATAGGACTGCCGGACGCGAGACTCGGAGAAATCGCGGCGGCGATTATCGAGTTGAAGCCGGACCATCCGTGTACAGAGGATGAAATCAATGAATTTTGTCTCGACCTTCCGAGATATAAAAGACCTCACAAGATTATATTTGCCGATGTTCCGAGAAATCCGACCGGCAAAATAGAAAAGCCGAAGCTCAGAGAAATTTACTGCGGCGAAAGCGTCGTGAAGGCGCAGATAGAGAAATAATACAATCCCCCTGAAGCAGATAAATTCATGACTGCATCAGGGGGATTTTTCAAGACATATGAAAAACTATACGCTTAAGCATATGTTTTTTGCGGCTATATAGCAATTTTATAAATACGGTTTAGAAGTCGACTTCTGTGCCGTAATATGTACAAACGAACAGTTTTTCCATCTGCTCGGGAGTTATTGCTCTCGGGTTTGAGCCTGTGCACGCGTCGCCGACAGCAAGCTCGGCAATTTGCGCAATCTTCTCCTTGAATTCATCTTCGTTTACGCCGAATTCTTTAAGCGTCTTGGGAATATTCATAGCTCTGTTGAATTCTTCTATCTTAGCGATAAGAGCGTTTACCCGAGATTTTTCGGATGCGCCTCCGAGACCTACGCGTCTTGCTATATCCGCATAACGTCTCATAGCCTCCGGCTCATGGGCGTTATATTTAATAACATACGGAAGATAAATCGCGTTCGCGCATCCGTGCGGAATATGACCTGTTGAGAAAGCGGCTCCTGTCTTGTGAGCCATTGAGTGTACTATACCGAGGAGCGCGTTTGAGAATGCCTGACCGGCAAGGCACTGAGCGTAGTGCATCTCCTCTCTCGCGTCCATATCGCCTAGATACGACTGCGGAAGATAATCAAAAACCATCTCAATCGCTTTTATTGCCAAAGGGTCGGTAAACGGCGAATTAAGCGTTGAAACATATGCTTCAATAGCGTGCGTCAGAGCGTCCATGCCTGTATAGGCAACCTGCTTTACCGGAAGCGAAGCAACAAGGGCAGGGTCAACTATAGCGACGTCGGGCGTTATTTCAAAGTCCGCAAGCGGATATTTTACACCCTTGGCGTAGTCGGTGATAACCGAAAAGGCAGTTACCTCGGTGGCTGTTCCGGATGTGGACGGAATAGCGCAGAAACGCGCCTTCTGACGAAGCTTCGGGAAATTAAACGGTATGCAGAGCGACTCAAAGGTTGTGTCGGGATACTCATAAAACGCCCACATAGCCTTTGCCGCGTCAATAGGAGAACCTCCGCCTATCGCCACAATCCAGTCAGGTTGGAATTCCGTCATAGCCGCCGCGCCCTTCATAACAGTTTCAACCGACGGGTCAGGCTCCACGCCTTCAAAGAACTTTACTTCCATACCCGCCTCTTTAAGGTACGCCTCAACCTTATCAAGAAAACCGCCCTTTCTCATTGAACTGCCGCCGGAAACAACGATAGCCTTTTTGCCGGAAAGCGTTTTAAGGTTTTCAAGCGCACCCTTTCCGTAATACAAATCTCTCGGTAATGTAAATCTTGCCATTTTTAATGACCTCCTACTATAATAAATTTATGGCAACGGCAAAATAAAATTTTACAATTGCCTGAAATTAAAGCTTTTGGCTTACAGCTGATATTGTTATTTTTTTAACAATATCAGCTGTATATATTATACTACTTTCCATATGCTTTTTCAAGTATTTTAACAAAAAATATCAAAAATATTTTTCCGGAAAAAATAAATTAATTGATTACCTAATTTTAATATTTTTGTATAAATGTATTGAAAATGAAATCAAAATGTGATATAATATTATCAAATTTATATGATTAATAAGCGAGGGATAAGTATGAAAACATTTAATACAACGGATATTCCTAAAACAGAAAGAGTGCAGAAGCTTCTTGACGACCTGTTCGCGAAAATGCCCGAAATAGAGGTTGACCGCGCGGTTTTGCTGACAGAGAGTTATAAGGCTACGGAGGGACAGCCTATAATTAAACGCCGCGCTCTTGCGTTTAAGCATATACTTGAAAATATTCCCATAACAATCCGCGATAACGAGCTTGTTGTCGGAAGCGCGACAAAAGCTCCGAGAAGCTGTCAGGTATTCCCGGAGTATTCCTATGAATGGCTTGAGTCGGAGCTTGATACCGTTGAGTTCCGCGAGGCGGATCCGTTTCATATTTCCGAAGAAAATAAGCGGACTCTGAGAAAAATATATCCTTACTGGAAGGGAAAGACTACGAGCGAGCTTGCGACTGCATATATGGCTCCCGAGGCGATAAAGGCGATTGACCACAATATGTTTACGCCGGGCAATTACTTTTATAACGGAGTCGGTCATCTTACCGTTGACTACGGCAAGGTCATTAAGCGCGGCTATAAGGGTTACATAGATGAGATAGAAAAAGCGCTCTCGGAGTGCAACGTATATGACGCGGATTATGCGAAGCGTCATGAATTTCTCGAATCCGCGCTTATCTGCTGTCGCGCTGTTATAAATTACGCTCACAGATATTCAAAGCTGGCGTTTGAGACGGCGCAGAAGTGTTCTGATGACAAGAGAAAGCAGGAGCTTCTGATTATTGCGAATAACTGCGCCAATGTTCCCGAAAACGGAGCGTCTAATTTCTATGAGGCGTGTCAGTCGTTCTGGTTTGTGCAGATGCTGATTCAGATGGAAGCGAGCGGACATTCGATATCTCCCGGACGTTTCGACCAGTATATGTATCCCTATTACAAGGCTGATATAGACAAGGGAATACTTACGCGTGAATTTGCGCAGGAGCTTTTGGACTGTATATGGATTAAACTAAACGACCTAAATAAGGTTCGCGACGCGGCTTCCGCGGAAGGCTTCGCCGGCTACAGTCTGTTCCAGAACCTTTGCGCCGGCGGTCAGACGGAGGACGGACGCGACGCTACAAACGACCTTTCGTTCCTTTGTATTCAGGCGTCGATGCATACAAGACTTCCGGCTCCTTCGTTCTCGGTAAGAATATGGAACGGCACGCCGAATGAATTCCTGATTAAATGCGCCGAGCTTACGAGGACAGGCATAGGACTTCCGGCTTATTACAATGACGAGGTAATAATCCCCGCGCTCATGAACCGCGGCATATCGCTTGAAGAAGCGCGCGGATACAATATAATCGGATGCGTCGAACCGCAGGTTCCGCATAAGACCGACGGCTGGCATGACGCGGCGTTCTTTAACATGTGCCGTCCGCTTGAAATGGTATTTTCAAACGGCGTTGATAAGGGCGAGCAGATAAGCATTCAGACAGGCGACGTTCTTCAGATGAAAACATTCGACGAGTTCTATGAAGCGTACAAAGCTCAGATGAAGTATATGATTCGTCTTATGGTAAACGCTGATAACGCGATAGACGTCGCGCACGGGGAGCTGTGTCCGCTGCCGTATCTTTCATGTATGGTTGAGGACTGCATAGCGCGAGGAAAATCCGTTCAGGAGGGCGGAGCTCACTATAACTTCACAGGGCCTCAGGGTTTTGGTATCGCCAATATGACCGACGGTCTGTACGCAATAAAAACTCTTGTATTTGATAAAAAGCTTGTTTCAATGGCTGACTTTAAGGACGCGCTTATACATAACTTTGGCAGAGGTCTTACGCCTAAGGCTGCGGGAATCGCAACCAGAGAGGTTGTGGACAATCTTGCGTCTCTCGGCAAACCCGTTACAAAGGAGCAGGTAAGCGATATATGCAGAATGTTCCTTGAGGGTACTTCCTCAAAGGAGGATATCGCGCGTTACGATAAGCTGCTTGAAATGATTGACAGCCTGCCGAAATACGGCAACGATATAGAGGAAATCGACTGGTTCGCGCGTGACGTGGCATATGTTTACACGAAGGAGCTTCAGAATTATAAAAATCCGCGCGGAGGCATATTCCACGCCGGACTGTATCCGGTGTCGGCGAACGTGCCTTTGGGCGAGCAGACAGGCGCTACGCCTGACGGCAGACTGGCTAATACGCCGATTGCCGACGGCGTGGGACCGAGAAGCGGTTCGGACAGACTGGGACCGACGGCGGCGGCTAACTCTGTCGCTAGGCTCGACCATGGAATAGCTTCAAACGGAACGCTTTACAACCAGAAATTCCACCCGTCCGCTTTAAGCGGAACAGAAGGACTTCAGAATTTTGCTTCATATATAAGAGCGTTCTTCGACCAGAAGGGAATGCATATGCAGTTTAATGTTGTCAGCAAGGAAACTCTCCTTGACGCGCAGAAGCATCCCGAAAATTATAAATCGCTCGTTGTTCGCGTCGCGGGTTACAGTGCGCTGTTTACAACGCTTTCGCGCTCGCTTCAGGACGATATTATCAACAGAACGGAACAGGCGTTTAACGCGTGAGGAAATCAATATGTACGACTACATGAAGGCAAGGGGCAGAATATTCGATATACAAAAATACTCTATACATGACGGTCCCGGAATACGCACAATCGTATTTTTGAAGGGCTGCGCTTTGAGGTGCCGGTGGTGCTGTAATCCTGAGTCGCAGGAATTTGGTATTCAGCCTATGATGTTTGAAGGCAAAGAAAAAATCATGGGAACGGATGTAACTGTTGAGGATCTAATGCCGGCTATAAAACAGGATGTATTTTACTATAACAGAAGCGGCGGCGGCGTAACGCTTTCGGGAGGAGAAGCTCTTCTCCAGCCTGATTTCGCTCCGCACCTGCTTCACGCATGCCATGATTACGGCATTAATACGGCGATAGAAACAACAGGCTTCGCAAAGTGGGAAACAATACAGAAATATCTTCCGCATCTTGACTATGTTCTTATGGATATTAAGCATATGAACAGCGCGAAGCATAAAGAGTTCACAACACAGCCCAACGAGCTTATACATGAAAACGCGCGTAAAATTGCGGAGTCGGGCGCGGTAAATCTTACTATACGTGTGCCGGTTATACCGACGTTTAACGCGACGCCGGAGGAAATATATGATATAGCGGTGTTCGCAGCGTCGCTGCCGGGCGTTGAACGGCTTCATCTTCTTCCGTATCACAGGCTCGGACAAGGTAAGTACGAGGGTCTTAACCGACCGTATCTTATGGACGGAATAGACCTTATTCCGAACGACTATATGAATATGCTTTTGGAGGTTGCGAAAAAATCGGGGTTAAAATGTCAGATAGGCGGATAAATTGCGTTTAAAAATATCATCGCGCAGTGCGGTGATATTTTTTTAAAGAAAAATGTAAAATAAACTTGACATTTTTCAAAAGTATGC
>CAYRSG010000023.1:0-24525 GCA_964426905.1 uncultured Clostridium sp.
GGGTACGGGCATGAGTATGTATAAGGATATTAATATTACGATCGACGGCGCGGAAATAGATAACGACGAAATCGAATAACGCATAGCTTACGCCGGAGTTATAACAGTATGAAATAAAAAAGGAGCCGCCGCGGTAAAACGCGCGGCTCCTTTTTGTATATAGAAAACCCACGGTTAGACCGTGGGTTCAGAAAAGCTTACAGCTATAAGTCTTTAATAAGAAAACTCCTTTTGATATAATAAAATTGCGGCTACCAACTGCAATAAAAATCAAAAGGAGGACATTCAAAATGAATGACGTACATAGTTTATCACACTCAAAATGGAATTGCAAATATCACATAGTATTTGCGCCAAAATACAGACGAAAGGTATTTTATGAGGAGAAAAGGATAGAAATCGGAGAGATATTAAGAAAGTTATGTGATTGGTATGGAGTAAACATAATAGAGGCGGAAGTATGTCCTGATCATATACATATGCTTGTAGAAATACCCCCAAAGCATGCAGTATCGTCGTTTATGGGATTTCTAAAAGGAAAAAGCAGTATAATGATATATAACAAGTGGGGAAACATGAAGTATAAGTATAGAAACCGTCAATTTTGGTGTAGAGGGTACTATGTTGATACTGTAGGGAAAAATACACAGAAGATAAAGGATTATATAGCGCACCAGCTTGAAGAGGACAGAATGTCTAATCAAATTACGATGGATGACATAGACCCGTTTCACGGGTAAGTAAGTAAACGGTACGCACAAGAACGGTAGCCGCATGCGTCCGTGTTATTACGCTTTTCAAGGCGTGGCTTGTAATCTGAGCCCCTATGGGGCGATTATTGAAAAACCCCCGGCTTTGCCGGGGGATGTTTATTTGGCGTTGCGCGTTCGTAGGAGTTGGCGTCCTCGACAACCCGCGTCCGCGATATAATTATGCCCGCAACGGGACGTCGGGGACGCGTCCCCTGCGAAACGGCGACCGCATATAATTTAATATAACAGTTTTTCAAAAAAATTACAAAAAAAATACAAACTGATGTAGACATTTCCACAATTTGTTGTTATAATATTAACATAGGTCAGCGCGCATTGTTATGACCAAAAAAATTACAATAGGAGGAATATTCCAATGGCGAAAAAGTATGTATACCTTTTTACAGAGGGTAATGCAAACATGAGAGAGTTGTTAGGCGGTAAGGGCGCTAATCTTGCCGAAATGACAAATCTCGGTCTGCCTGTTCCGCAGGGCTTTACAATTTCAACGGAAGCTTGTACTCAGTATTATGAGGACGGCAGACAGATTAACGACGAGATTCAGGCGCAGATTAACGAGCATATCGTAAAGATGGAGGAAATCACCGGCAAAAAGTTCGGCGACAAGGAAAATCCGCTGCTCGTATCGGTACGTTCCGGCGCGAGAGCTTCAATGCCCGGCATGATGGACACAATACTGAACCTCGGTATCAACGAGGACGTTGTTGAGTTCATGGCTAAAAAATCCGGCAACCCGAGATGGGCTTGGGACTGCTACAGAAGATTTATTCAGATGTACAGCGACGTTGTTATGGAAGTCGGCAAGAAGTATTTTGAAGAGCTGATTGATAAGATGAAGGCTGAAAAGGGCGTTACGCAGGACGTCGAGCTTAACGCTGACGATCTCAAAGAGCTGGCTACACAGTTTAAGGCTGAATATAAGTCAAAAATCGGAGCTGATTTCCCCGACGACCCGAAGGAGCAGCTTATGGGCGCCGTTAAGGCTGTATTCCGTTCATGGGACAACCCCAGAGCTAACGTATACCGCCGTGATAACGATATTCCTTATTCATGGGGTACCGCGGTCAACGTACAGATGATGGCGTTCGGTAATATGGGCGACGACTGCGGTACGGGCGTTGCGTTTACGCGCGATCCGGCTACAGGCGAAAAGAAGCTTATGGGCGAGTTCCTGACAAACGCTCAGGGCGAGGACGTTGTCGCGGGCGTGCGTACGCCGATGCCGATTGCTCAGATGGAAGAGAAATTTCCTGAGGCGTTTGAGCAGTTTAAGGAAGTTTGCTCTACGCTTGAAAACCATTACCGCGATATGCAGGATATGGAATTTACCGTTGAAAACAAGAAGCTCTATATGCTGCAGACAAGAAACGGTAAGAGAACGGCTCAGGCCGCTTTAAAGATTGCGTGCGATCTTGTCGACGAGGGACAGAGAACGGAAAAAGAGGCTGTCGCTATGATCGATCCGCGTAATCTCGATACTCTTCTTCATCCGCAGTTTGACGCCGCCGCTTTGAAGGTCGCCGCTCCTATGGGTAAGGGTCTCGGAGCTTCGCCGGGCGCCGCCGCGGGTAAGATAGTATTCAGCGCCGACGACGCCAAGGAATGGGCGGCGAGAGGCGAGAAGGTAGTTCTTGTTCGTCTTGAAACTTCGCCTGAGGATATCGAAGGCATGAAGGCCGCTCAGGGTATACTGACTGTTCGCGGCGGTATGACCTCGCACGCCGCCGTTGTTGCGAGAGGCATGGGCACATGCTGTGTATCCGGCTGCGGCGACGTCGCTATGGACGAGGAAAATAAGATGTTCACATTGAACGGCAAGGAGTATCACGAGGGCGATACAATTTCGCTTGACGGTTCAACAGGTAATATATATGACGGTATTATCCCGACTGTCGACGCTTCAATCGCGGGCGAGTTCGGCAGAATTATGGGCTGGGCTGACAAGTACAGAACGTTGAAGGTTCGTACAAACGCCGACACGCCCGCCGACGCTAAGAAGGCAAGAGAGCTTGGCGCGGAAGGCATCGGTCTTTGCCGTACCGAGCATATGTTCTTTGAGGGCAACAGAATCGACGCCTTCAGAGAAATGATTTGCGCCGATACCGTTGAAGAAAGAGAAGCCGCTCTCGATAAGATTCTCCCGATGCAGCAGGGCGATTTTGAACAGCTCTACGAGGCTCTTGAAGGCAACCCCGTAACAATCAGATTCTTAGACCCGCCGCTGCACGAGTTCGTTCCGACAGAGGAAGCTGATATTGAGATTCTCGCTAAGGCTCAGGGCAAGAGCGTTGAAAAAATCAAGGAAATCATCAACGGTCTCCACGAGGCTAACCCGATGATGGGTCACAGAGGCTGCCGTCTGGACGTAACATATCCGGAAATCGCGAAGATGCAGACAAAGGCTGTTATCCGCGCGGCTATAAACGTTTCAAAGAAACATCCCGACTGGACAATTGTGCCTGAGATAATGATCCCGCTGGTAGGCGAGGTTAAGGAGTTGAAGTACGTTAAGAAAACAATCGTTGAAACGGCGGACGCTGAAATCGCCGCCGCGGGAGCCGACCTTAAATATGAGGTTGGTACAATGATTGAAATTCCGCGCGCCGCTCTTACGGCTGATGAAATCGCGACCGAGGCCGACTTCTTCTGCTTCGGCACAAACGACCTGACACAGATGACCTTCGGCTTCTCGCGTGACGACGCCGGTAAGTTCCTTGACGCTTACTATGACGCTAAGATTTTTGAGAACGACCCGTTCGCTAAGATTGACCAAAACGGCGTAGGCAAGCTTATGAAAATGGCTATTAAGCTCGGAAAGCCGGTTAATCCTAAACTGCATATCGGTATCTGCGGCGAGCACGGCGGCGACCCGTCGTCTGTTGAGTTCTGCCACAAGATCGGTCTGGACTATGTTTCATGTTCGCCGTTTAGAGTGCCTATCGCAAGACTGGCCGCGGCTCAGGCAAAGATAAACGAGGAATAATCCGATATCTTACGGAATATAAAATTAAAAGGGACTGCGTCGCGGTCCCTTTTAATTATTTTTCAATATTTTTTTCATTTTTTTAACGTCCTGTTTTTCCGAAAGATCGATAAGAGTATTGAAGATTTTAACTTTCGAGCCGTCAAAATATTTTTCGGAAATTTCTTCAAGGACGTCGCGCACAGCCTGTTTCCTTGTCAGAACGGCGCGGCAGATGAAATTTTTCTCGCCTCTGGTTATGTATCCTTTTTTAATGCATTTGTTAATAACGGTATAGGTTGTGTTTCTGTTCCAGCCCGTATCAAGCGCGAGTATTTTCGCAATCTCGCCCGCCGTAAGCTCGCCTTCGCGCCACAGCGTTTCCATTACCTTGCGTTCGGATTCGTAAAGCATATTGTCCTCCTATTTTTTTAATCTCATGTATTTGGGAAAATGATTTTTTAAAATACCGCCCGACGCTTTTCCCCAGCCTATGGGAAAGCCGTCCGCCGTAACGGCGCACCATCCGCTTTTATCGGATTCGAGAGTTCCGCCCATAAGATAATTTTTTAAACGCTCGTCGCCGCATTTAAGACTGATTGAATTTTTAAAAGCCTTTTCATTAAGCGCGAGACAAAGCGCATGCGACGGCTCAAATCTGTTTTTGCGGATTATGCCGAGATGAAGCCCGGGACGTATAACTTTGATTTTGTCGACGTCGATATTTTTCGGTTTTAAATAAAGATTTTCACCGAAAAGACAAAATTCTCCGTCAAGACGGACGGTTAAAAAGTCATTTTCAAATTTACGGTAAAGCGTTTCTTCGTCGCATTTCTTCGGTAAAACGCGTTTTTCTTTAAAATGACTATTACTATCGTCAAGGCTGTGAAAAACGGCTATAAAATGTCCCTCGCCTTTGTTTTTGTGCGGGAAAACACGCCGAGCCGCGGACATGTCGTACCCGGAGAGCGACCATTCCGTTCTGCCCTTTGAAAGAGAGGAGAGATTTTGCGGTTCGGCAAGCTCGACATTGTAATTTTCAAGCATATACGCGCAAACCCGCTCGTTTTCCTCCGGCGCGAAAGTACAGGTTGAATACACGAGATATCCTCCGCCTTTAAGCATTTTCATCGCGCAGTCTAATATTCGTTTTTGACGCTCGCCGCAGGAGACGGTATGCTCAACGCTCCATTCCGCGACAGCCTGCGGTTCCTTGCGGAACATTCCCTCGCCGCTGCATGGCGCGTCGACTATTATTTTATCGAAAAAGTCCGGATATTTTTCGGCGAGCCTCTGCGGAGTTTCATTTGTGACTATAGCGTTAGTCAATCCAAAACGCTCTATATTGTCCGAAAGTATATTCGCCCTGTTTTTAATAATTTCGTTAGCCACAAGAACGCCGTCTCCGCCGAGAAGCGCGCCTGCTTGCGTGGCTTTTCCGCCCGGGGCGGCGCACAAATCAAGAATACAGTCGTCCTTTTCTATCGGCAGAGCCGAAACGACCGACATCGCCGACGGTTCCTGAAAATAAAAAAGTCCCGCCAAATGATAAGGATGGTTGCCGGAAATAACGGATTTGTCGGCATAGTAGCCGCCGCCGCACCACGGCACGGCGCGAAGCTCTCCGAATTCCGAGAAAACGGCGTCTTTCGCTCCGGCTTTTAGGGCGTTTATACGTATTCCTGTGAATACGGGGGTTTCATCCATGGCTTTGACAAAATCATCATATTCGCCGGAAAGCATTTTTTTCATTCTTTCCTCGAATTTCGGCGGCAGCTTCATTGAATTTCTCCTTATTAATCCTTTATCAGACTGTAAAATTCTTTTCTCAGCTCGTAATCGGTATCAAACAGACCGCGAATTGCGCTGGTGCGCGTTTTGGCGCCGCGTGATTTTATTCCGCGCGCGGTCATACAGCTATGCTCGCCCTCGACAACAACGATAACGTCCTCAGTCGCGCAGACCTTCCGCATAATTTCCGCAATATCCGCGCAGATACGCTCCTGCAATTGCAGCCGCTTCGCGACCATGTCGCATATACGCGCGATTTTTGAAAGTCCTATAACCTTGCCGTTGGGAATATATCCGACGTGACAGCGCATATTGTACATCAGCGCGAGATGATGCTCGCAGTAGCTGAAAATTTCTATATCCTTGACAATCACAAGGTCGTTTGATGAAACGTCTTCAAAGCATTTATTGAACATTTCGGCAATCTCGTCGTTAGTGTAGCGCATACCCTCGAAAACCTCGTCGTACATACGCGCGACGCGGGCGGGAGTTTCGCGGAGTCCCTCGCGTTCGGGGTTGTCGCCGAGCTCGGTTATAATCGTTCGTATCGCCTCTTCGATTTTTTTGTGATTAAATTCTTTTTTCATTTACACACCTCTTTTGTCGGGATCCCATACTATTTTGTGAAGCTGTACCTGAAATCTCGCGTCGCATAGCGCGGGTTCCTTAAGGATTATTCCGACAAGCTTTTGCATATCAAACATTCCGTAAACGGCTCCTATAAATATATGCGGCATGGTTTTATAGAGCGGTTTAAGTTTTTTGACTATTTCAATAGTCATACGAATATCCTCGTCCGAGCCGACTACAAATTTTATGACGTCTCTCGGACGGAGAATAAGAAAATTATTCCATATCATAAAGTCGCTCATGCCGCTTGACGGCAGCTTGTAGTCAATCGTAAAAAACAGCTTGTCCGAATCGGGGACGCGGCGCAAAAACTCCGCGACGTCAACCGCGCCGTTCGTCTCAATATTTATCTCGCATTCTTTTTCGATAAGACGCGCCGTGAGAGCGTCGATATCTTCATGCGCGAGCGGCTCGCCGCCGGTAAGAGTTACGCGCCGGTAGAACGGATTTACTTTACCGGCGATTTCTTCTATGGTCATTTCCGCGTATTCGCACGGCGTCTCCTCGCCGAACAGCGAATATACCGTGTCGCAGTACGAGCATCGCAGATTGCAGCCCGCCAGACGTATGAATGTTGCCGGCTGACCCGCGCGTATTCCTTCGCCGTCTATACTGTCGAATATTTCAATTACTTTCATATTGCATCCTCTTGACAAATTTTAAATCGGAGCGGCGCTCCGACAAACCTGCTAAAAACGGAGATCGCGGCTAAAAAGGCAGTCCCGCGCAGGTTATATTATTATAATATTATATACCAATATTTTTGATTTTTCAACATAAAAAATACGCGCGCGAAACACGTACGCCGCTATATAAATAATTCCGCTGTTGTATAAGAGATTTTATTGACAAATCAATCCAATTGAAATATAATGTAAGTGAAATATTAATGAGAAAGAGAGTTTATATATGCAAGACGGTGTAAAACTTGAACGAAAAACAAAAGAAGAGCTTAAACAAATTGCGCAGGGACTTGGAATCGAGAGAATTTCAGCGCTCAAAAAAGATGAAATTATCGCGTTAATTCGTGAAAAGCGCGAGCAGATGGCGCAGGAGGAAAGAGAGAAAGAGAAATTAAAACCGAAAAAGCGCGAACGTCCGGCTGACGCTATTGAGGTACGCGGCGTTCTCGACGTAATGGCCGACGGATTTGGTTTTCTGAGAATGGAAAATTATATGTCGGGCAAAAACGATATTTATGTTTCTCCTGTACAGATACGCCGCTTTAATCTGAAAACAGGCGATGAGATAGTCGGCGACTGCCGTCCGTCGCAGGACGAGGACAAATATTCGCCGCTGCTGTTTGTCAAAACGATAAATTCGGACCCGATCGACGTTGCCCTAAAGCGCAAACCCTTCGAGCGGCTTACGCCGATATACCCGAAAGAAAAGCTGCTGCTTGACACAGGCGACAAGGAAAAAAGCGCCTCGCGTCTGATTGACGTCATCGCGCCTATCGGCAAGGGACAGCGCGGAATGATCGTCGCGCCGCCGAAAGCGGGAAAAACAACAATTATAAAACAAATCGCGCAGTCGATATCGACAAATTATCCCGATATAAAACTTATCGTGCTTTTGATTGACGAGCGTCCGGAGGAAGTAACCGATATAAAGCGTTCTATCGACGGCGAAGTAATTTATTCCACGTTCGACCAAATGCCCGAGAATCACTGCAAGGTAGCCGAAATGGTTCTGGAAAGAGCGTCAAGACTTGTCGAACAAAAAAAAGACGTCGTTATACTGCTTGATTCAATAACGCGCCTTGCCAGAGCGTATAACCTGACGGTTGCGCCCACCGGCAGAACGCTTTCGGGAGGACTCGACCCCGACGCGCTTTTTAAACCAAAGAAATTTTTCGGCGCGGCGAGAAATATCGAGGAAGGCGGAAGTCTGACTATTCTCGCGACGGCGCTTGTTGAAACGGGAAGCCGTATGGACGACGTTATTTTCGAGGAATTCAAGGGAACGGGTAACATGGAGCTGAAGCTTGACAGAAATCTCCAGGAAAAACGCGTTTTTCCCGCTATTGATATTTTAAAATCAGGTACGCGCCGCGAGGAGGATTTGCTAAACCGCCGCGAGCTGGAGGCAAGCTGGATTATAAGACGTGAAATCAGCAAGGACTCGAGTCCCGCTTCTGTTTCCCGTCTGCTTCAGTATCTGCGCAGTACAAGAAATAATCAGGAATTTACCGAGCTTATGATTAGACATTACGGAAAATAAAATAAGAGACCTGTTGACAAAGCAGATAAAATCGCCTATTTATGGTAAAATAGAACTATAGAGAGGCGATTTTTATGATGGGGAAAAAGAGCGGGCAAATGCAGATATGCATAATAGATATAGGAAAACCGGTACCGGAAAATCACTTGCTTAAAAAGATAGACAGGTCGTCGACTTTGAATTCATATACGAACCGGCACGACCGTATTATTCAAGCATAGGGCGTAAATCTGCGGATCCGGTTGTTATGGTTAAAATGCTTTTAATCGGATACTGTTCGCCTATAAAATGCACAACAACGCATTGAAAGTAGATAAGGGAAGAATTAGAATTAATGCAAGTTCGTATTACGGAGCAACGCGCGGGAATCGCGAACGCTGTTCGACTGAGGAATATAGGCATAAAAAGAAATTGAGGTCAATTTGGAACGAGGGGACATTTGCGGTTCTAAAAGGGAACGCAAGTTAAAACGAGCCCCAAAAAGAGGCGTCCGCAGGGTTTATGAGGAATGCCTCCTTTCGGCGTTGGCGCTGAATTTAAAACGTATGGTTAAAGCGTTATCAGGGAATCCCGAACCGAATTTAAGGATAATATTAATTTGTATACGTCGTCAGATTTCACTTGCAGCGTAGTTTGAAAGCTCTAAAAACCGGCTTTGTCAACAGGTCCTACTTGAAATAGATTCCAAGACTTGAATATCGACAATTAAAAATCTTATATATACCACACAAACCCACCGTTTTCAGGCGGGTTTGTCAGCGGCGTAATCGTATTACTTACTAATTGCATCTGCCAACGGTTTCATACTGTTTTCTCCATCTATTGAGTTCCAGACATATACTTTTTCATTTTCATTGATTTCTATATTTTCAACCAATGCCTGCTTATCTGTAAAACTTACGGGATAAAATTGTATATTGCTCATAATATTATCGTTATATTCCGCTTTTATCACAATCGCACTTTTCAGTGTTGCGTCACTTGCAGTTATGGTAAGCGTATTATTGTTATAGCTTACTGATACCTTATCCGATATACCCATAAACTTCTTCATTTCCTTAACGCTGTATACGCGTGTTACGTTAGTTTCATCACCGCGAGTGTTTCCGTCGGAAATATTTGAAATATCAGTATAATTACATATTCCGTTCGCTGCTTCATATCCCATTTGTTCCATTTCCGCCGCTACAAACGACGCCGCAAGCATTGCGCTGTGCTGTGTCAAATGGAGATTGTCGGCAACGTGGTAGTTGTTAGTAATCCAATTTGTATCGCCTGTTTCCGCTATCGCGTTATTTACATAAAGCTGTGTCCATTTGTTAAGGTCTATACAGTCAACGCCCATTTCCGCCGCGAAATCATACATTGTATTTGTTTCGGTTGATGCGTCATATGTAAAATAGCTTCTATTCTGATATTTACTATTGTAAACAGGGCTTATAATAATAGGCGTCACCCCTTTAGCCTTTGCCGCGTTAATTATCTCACTCATCTGAGCTTTCATTTCATCAACAGTAATTTTATTAGACGAGCTTATAGCGTCATTTATACCAAAGTCAATTAAAATTGTATCGCCGCTCTGCATTAAGGAATTAACCGACTCAAAACATTCATCATACCAGGTTTTAATCGTTGCGCTTGGCTGCCCGTAATTAGAAACAGAATATTTATCAGACAAAACCTTGCCAAGCTGCTGACCAAATCCCGTTATCATAATTTTTTCGCTGTTATGGTCGTTATCGCTAATAGGATAATAATTCGCCGCTTCGCTGTCGCCCGCAATCCAAATTACAGACTTTCTGTATTTTTCGGGAACGCGCGCAATTTTTACAGACGCAATTCTTTCATTACTTCCACTCAAATTGCCAAATGTAATATCCGCGCTTCCGTCTGCGAGCTTAACGCTCGGAATTTCCATAAGCGCCGAACTCCCGCCTCTGTTCTGCGAAGTTGCGGAAGTCGTATTGTTCGCAATCAGTCTGCCGCCCGCGTATATATCAGCGCGCGCACCTCCCAGACGATACACTGTAATATCATAAAATCCATTTGCAAGGTCAACCCTTATCGGATTATCCGCTGCTTTGCATCCGTTTTCATTTATGTTATAGCTTTGGGAAGTCAGACCATATCCCTTTTCGCCGGTATAAGAATTTTCCGCAACCTTTACATATCCCGCAATATTTTCGTCTGTCGGATTTGTCTGATTTGTAAATTCAAATTTATATTCGGGTACGATTATAACCTCGCCGCCTGTTGTATTTTCAATTCTGCCGTTTTCGCTTTCAACGGTTTCATAGCCGCCGTTTGGTTTATACATACGATAGGTTGTATTATCATACATTTTCAAGGTTGAAACATCAATAGATTTTTCTGCTGAGGTTATCTCAAATACACCCTCAACAGGCATAGGCGTTGATTGAATGTCATTAGGTTCGGGATAATCTGTCCATTCGCCTGTGTTATAAAGCGTATACGCTGTGTTATTTCCCGCAATCGTTCCGACAGAATTATATGCTTCCTGATGATAGTGGTACCGGTCGCGCATAAGCGCCGCATATTCGTCCGTATAGAAAGATGCAACGGCTGTTATATTTTCCTCCTCGTCAGCAAGGGCTTTTTGCGCAAGATTGATTGCTTTATAACGCGGGTCTTTTTCGGCGTCGATAGCAGCCGCACCGGAGGTTTTACAATGACCTATTCTTACCATAAACATATCGGTAAGACCTGTGCTTGATTTGAGAGTATTAAAAATTTCTTTTGTATTTGATTTATATGTATCAATGTTCCTGTTGTTATCCGCGTCTGTGCAGCCTTGACACCATACCATAAATTTCTTGCCTATGGTATAACCGTTTGCTTCAAGATATGTCTTTGCTTCGTTATATCTTGCCGCCGCTTCGGTTAATCTTTGGCTGTTATTCCACCAACTTGACTCCGTTCCTCCTCGTGAACACTGCACTCCTACAATCGGCGTTCCCGAAACGCTGTAATAGCTTTCCATAAATGCCGATACCATATCGCCGCTTCTTCTGTCCTCGCCGCCGCCGCTGTTATCGTTCACATTATCGTTATTTTCATATTTTCCGAACGGCTCTGAAACAGTTGACAAAACTCCCGGCTCCGTTACAGAATGATATTCATAGCCATGTCCCGCCGGACATTTTACAGCTTCGTCATATTCACCGCGTCCCGCCATATTTGACTGACCCGCAAACAATACAAGGTCGACGGTTTTGCTGTCTGAAACATCATTTAAAATCCAATCCGCAAGACCGCTTTCTTCCGCAACATGACTGTTAATCTTGTGTCCCTCAAACGGATATTCCGTATAACGGGTATCAACTCCCGACGTCTGCAAACGGTTTACCATTGTTTTTACATCAGAAATGGCTGCCGCCGCATCTGCATATCCAGCAAATACCCATACCTTACCGTCAGGATTTGCATTTCCTGTGCCTGCGATTGTAATTATTTTATCCGCGCCGGAGGATAACGCTGCCGCTGCGTTTTGCGACTGTCCTATCACTGTTACGCTCTGCGCGTTATATGTCTGTTTCGCTTCGTTTACAAGACCGGTAATGTCAATAAATACCGCATTCGATTGAGGCGCGATAAGCGTCGCGTTGTCTGCCATTTTATCAAATACAGGCTTCGCGTCATAAAGCTGTGAAACATTATCTGTTCCCATTCTCTGCTCGCTTGCAAGATAAATGATCGCAGTATTGCTGTTTTGCGCTTTTACGCGGCACGAAAATCCCGCCAGTGTTTCCTCTGTATAGCCCTCTTCAACCGTCGAGGGTGCAGGGGTTTCCGTTGATGTAAATTCTTCAATTTTAAGGTTATCAACTGAAATATATCTATCGGCAGCAGTTTTTGAACGTGTTGATGAAATTTCAAGTTTTTTAATATCCGCTATTGTTCCTTCGGGAATTTCACCGGTAAACGATTTACCGCCCATTGTAACCGTTACTTTTCTTGAATTATAATCAATGCCTACTTTTATATGGTGTGTACCGACAGCGCCCCAAGCTGATTTTATTGTTTGATAGTCGGCAATGGTTTCTCCGCAAATAACAAGTCCTTTTGTATCGGTACGGTTATCATCATATGGGTGTACCTGAAAGTCTACTATTGTTTCCTCACTGTTCGTGATTGAAAAATTAAAAAATTGCTGCCCAAGAGCCTTGCTGTGGTCTATCGCGTCAAATTCAATCGTTACGTTGTTTTTTATTGTATTTTCCATATCCACTGTCAATGTGCCTGACTCTGTGTCTGCTGCGGGAAATTGTATCTCGCTGTTTATCCATACCGCATTTCCGCCGATAACAGGAGTGTTTTTTCCGGTTGACGCAGGAGCGAACGCAAAATCCCACGTTGTTGACGGCGATGTATATTCCACAGCGTCAACACTCGGCGGCTCTGTTTCGTCAGGTTGAGATGAGCCGCCTGTCGGCACAAAGGTTAATCCCGTAACCTTACTTCTATCATTTGCTCTTTCTCCAATTCTTAGCTTTTGTCCTTTTTGCAATTCTTCACTTTTGGAAGAATATCCTGTATAAGTTTCATCTATAAAATAATTCGCATAATCGAGCGTAAAATTTACTGTGCCGTCCTCCGGCGCAGTAAATTCTATGTATGAGCCGTTCGTATAGCTTCCTTTTCCGCTATTTGTTCCCATTAAATATACAGTTCCGTCCGCGTCAACATATGTTCCCTCATATGTAAGATATGCGGTAGTGTATTCATCAAGCTCGATTATATCTTCGGCTGTTCCGTACATAGTTTTTGCACTGTCCTTTACTAATTTTGTAAAATCGCACGAGTATGCTTCATCAGAAAAAAGCGATATATTATTTTCTGACGACATATCACTGCCGTTTTCTGCAAACACATTTAATTGTGATATTCCGCAGGACGCGAGTGTTGAAAACGATATAATCAATGCTGTAAATTTTTTTGTAAATATATTCATAATCGAAACTCCTTATATTATTTAAAAGTTATAGTCATAATCATTTTACCTTATCTACAACAATTTTGAAATTGCATTTTTTATCAAAGAGTTTGCAAATTCGGGCATTTTATGATAATATAAATTATAGAAAGGTGTGATTTGTATGGGGCAAAAAATTATACGGCACGGTTCTCATTTTCCGGGAAACGACAAAGACGGATATATGTATGCTTTTAATACTTCAAAAGGATATAGCTTCAATTCGCATATTCACAAGTGTTATGAGTTTATTCACATAATACACGGACACCTTTTGTATATGGTCGAGGGAATAGAATATTCTGTTTCGGACGGCGATATTGTTATGACAAATCCGAATGAATTTCATTCGTTCAGTTTTCCTGAAGAATGTGAGTATCAGCGTGAATTTCTGCATATTTATCCCGGATTCCTTGAAAGCTCCTCTAAATCGGTTGATATGCTAAAGTCTCGTAAGAATGGTACGTTTAATCATATTCCTTCCGATAAGGTTATAAAATACGGACTTAACAATATTTTTGAGGATATACGCAATAATTGTGAAAATCCAACATCCGAAACGGATTTAATTGTTTTTGCAAACACATTGCTGCTTATTGCCAAAGCTCACCAAATGATTGCAAATGACGCGCCGCAATATTCTAAAGTCGCTAATAAAAAAGCAAATTCAATTTATTCGTATATTGACAATCGTTATATGGAAAATATCGACTCCAAGTCTGTCGCATCGGAAATGTTTATGTCTGTATCAGGCGCGGAGCGTCTATTTAAACGTGAAACAGGCATGACAATTAAGGCATATCTTACACTGCGGCGCGTCACCGCCGCAAAAAATTTAATAATGGAGGGGCAAAAAGTAACAAACATTTATACTAAATGCGGTTTTCGCGATTATTCAACATTTTACCGCGCCTTTGTGAAATATGTCGGTATGACGCCCGATAAATTTAAGCGTACGCATAATGAAAGAAAAACATAATGCAAAAGATTGACGGTCATAGAACACAGAATATTGCTATTTATTATGACTTGGTAAGCTTTCCGCCGACGTCGTTACCGACCGCAAACAGCGAAACGGCATAGTTTACGCTACGCCGTTTCGTTGAAAACAATATTACTGTTTTATTGGAGTTGTTCTAAAGCGGTTTCTTTTATGATGGGTAAATTGTCCGTAATTAATCGTCTATCATAACGGCTCCCGCTATTGCGGAAGAAACCATTTTTGAATATCTTCTCAGATATCCCGTTTTAACCTTCGGCTCAAGCGGCTTCCAGTTTTCCTTGCGTTTAGCGATTTCCTCGCCGCTTACCTTCAGATTAATCGCGCAGTTATCTATATCGATTGAAATAATGTCGCCGTCGCGGACAAAAGCGATAGGACCGCCTTCAACCGCCTCGGGTGAAACGTGACCGATAGCCGCGCCGCGCGTCGCGCCGGAGAAACGTCCGTCGGTGATAAGCGCGACGTCCTTATCAAGACCCATTCCGCATATAGCCGACGTCGGCGAGAGCATTTCACGCATACCCGGTCCGCCCTTCGGACCCTCGTAACGGATAACGACGACGTCGCCCTTTACGATTTTGCCTGTGTAAATAGCCTCGATCGCTTCTTCCTCGCTGTTAAATACCTTAGCGGGACCTTCATGACAAAGCATTTCCTTCGCTACCGCGCTTCTCTTTACGACAGAGCCGTCGGGAGCAAGATTACCCTTGAGTACCGCGATACCGCCGGTGGGCGAGTACGGATTGTCAATCGGACGGATTACTTCGTAATCTGTTACGCGAGCGTTTGCGATATTTTCGCCGAGAGTTTTTCCGGTTACCGTTATTGTGTCAAGCTTTAGGAGATTCTTCTTTGAAAGCTCGTTCATCAATGCCTGAACGCCGCCCGCAGCGTACAAGTCCTGAACATGATGCTCGCCCGCCGGAGCAAGGTGACACAGGTTCGGCGTCTCCTTACTGATTTCGTTTGCGTAGTCAAGAGTAATAGGAGCTTTCGCTTCGTGCGCGATCGCCGGAAGATGCAGCATTGAGTTTGTCGAGCAGCCCAGAGCCATGTCGACGCGGAGAGCGTTATATATTGAATCGGGAGTTATAATATCTCTCGGCTTAATATTTTTTTCAAGAAGCTCCATAATCTTCATGCCGGCGTGCTTGGCAAGTCTTATTCTTTCGGAATAAACAGCCGGAATAACGCCGTTGCCGGGGAGCGCCATACCGAGAACCTCGCACAGGCAGTTCATGGAGTTAGCCGTGAACATTCCCGAGCACGAGCCGCAGGACGGACAAGCCGCTTCCTCGAGACTGTGAAGCTCGTCCTCGCCGATGGTTCCCGCCTTAAACGCGCCTACCGCTTCAAAGGTTGTATTAAGGTCGCGGTATTTACCCTTATAATTCATTGACAGCATTGGACCGCCCGAAACAATAATCGCGGGGATGTTAAGTCTTGCCGCGGCGATAAGCATACCCGGCACAATCTTATCGCAGTTCGGAATAAGCACAAGCGCGTCGAAGCCGTGCGCTATTGTCATTGACTCGATTGAGTCGGCTATAAGCTCGCGCGTCGCGAGCGAATATTTCATGCCGATATGTCCCATCGCTATACCGTCGCACACGCCTATCGACGGAAACTCGATGGGCGTTCCTCCCGCTATTTTAACGCCTGTTTTAACCGCCTCGGCGATTTTATCAAGATGAATGTGTCCCGGAATAATTTCATTTTTCGCGCTTACCACTCCGATAAGCGGACGGTTCAGTTCCTCGTCCGTAAATCCCGACGCCTTAAAAAGCGAACGGTGCGGCGTTTTCTCAAGACCCTTTTTTACTAAATCACTGTACATTTCTTTTCCTCCTTATAATTTCATGAATAACTGTAACAGTATATTGTAATTGTATAAATATTTGACGACGTACGTATTATTTATAGCTTCGAATAAATCGCTGTCGGCGGGGGTAAATATTGAAACCAGCGCGAGCAGCAAAAACACAATGAATATTATATTTACCGACCGGAACAGTCCGCCGAGAAATTTATTTATGCCGTGTATTACAGGCGCTTTTGTTATGCCGTTTACTATCAGAAAAACCGCCATAAGTATAAGACGGATTATAATAAACAGCGCCGCGCACGCGATTATCTGTATTACAAAATCCGTGAGAGAGGACGCCGCGGTATCCTTCACCGAGAAAACCGCCCCCTGAGCGCTTTCAATCTTCTCGTTTACGTCGTTATGCATAAATTCCGGTAAATTCAGACTTTCGGCGATATTTACTCCGCCGCCCTGCGGTAAATCTATCTTTTCGGAAATTCTTGCGTTTATGTTCGTCGCCAGCTTTGTTCCCGACAGAAAATCTATAGCCGGTTCCTTTAGCGTAATTACGAGGACTATCGTAACCGCGAGCGCGGCAATTTTCCAGACCGATTTTACAAAGCCTTTGTGACAGCCTATTATAAACGATATGAAAACCGCCGCCGCTAAAATAAAATCAAGTATAATACTCATGCCGTTCCTCCTTTGTTTGAAACAGATTATACCGTAACTATTTCAAGACTGTTCGAATACACGATAACAAACGCGTCGTTTGAAATTATCATCAGCTTCTTTATATCCATAGCGGCTGTATATTTCAATATTGACTTCGAATTAATTTTGCCGAAAAATACATCTCTGCCGATGTTGTAAAGAAGCTTTTTACCCTCGATATCAATAAAATCCGTAACGCCCGTAAGAGGAACGCTTCCTATAAGTTTATCGTCGCCGCTGTACATATTTATCATCGGTATATTGCCGTCGTCGAGAGACAGAAGCTTATTTCCGTTGTCGTCGGAAGCCGAATGAGTAAGCTGCGCAGTATCGAAAACAGTATCATATACAACTTTGCCGCTGTCGGATATTCCGACAATGCGGTTGTCTCCGAAGGCGTTTAAAATGTTTCCCTTAAAGCTAATATCGAAAATTACGGTATTATCGGCTTCTATTTTTGCGTAGCTGTCGGATTGGTTGATGTTGAACAGCTGTATGGAACTTTTCACGGTTGTATCGGTATTCAAAAGCGAAACCGCCGCACGTCTTGACGATGCGGAAATATCCGCGCACAAAACGGCGTCGCTTCCCGACGCCCATGAAAAAATCCGCGCGCCTGTTTTGTTGTATACCGATATTCCGCCCTTGTAGGATGCTTTGTTCGTCACCGCGATAACGTCGCCGTTTGAGGAAACATTCGCTCCGATTATGGGGTCGGGATCGTCGGTATCATACAGCAGCTTGCCGCTTTCATACAGACAAATTTTATTTCTGCCGTCCTCGGCGAGCATTATATAATTTCCGGCTGTTTTCAGTATCGGATTTACAATTGCCGTTTCCGTTTCCCATACAAGCGCGCCCGTTTTATCAATAAACGACATGTAATTCGTACGGGCGCATATGATTCCGTTTTTATACGGCATAAATTCGGTATTGTTCGCTCCGTCAAAGGAAACCGTTACGCTGCTCTCCGCTTTTGCGCTGTAGGCGCTTTCCGGAGAAGGAGTTTCGGAATACTGCGTGTTATCCGATTTAAAATTGGCGAACACCTTTGAAAAATTTGCCGCGAAATTACTTTTGTACCGCCCTATTACTCCCGAATCCACAGTCATAAATACCGCGACGATGGCGATTCCCGCGAGAACGCCGAAAAGAATACCAAAGCCGGTTGAGCTTTTATCTTTGCGGCGCGGTCTCTGTTCGCTGTAAGCGTCGTCGAAATATTCGTCAATATCGTATTCATCGCTCTCGTCTGATTCCTCATAGGAAGCGGATTCGGATTGTTCACTGTTTTCCTCCCTGTTTTCGGGCGGTTTTTCGGTATCGGAGGTATTGGCGTTATCGGAATATTGAATAGGATTGTCTGTTTCGCTGTTATTATCGTCTAAAAAATCATCCTCTTTCATCGGTAGAACACCTCCTTTAAACAAAGTCCCTGCGGCGGCGCCGTTATTCCGGCTCTGTTTCTGTCGCCGGATTTTATTATATCCGCCATTTCCGACGTATTGATTTTGCCGCCGCCGGCTTCGGCGAGCGTACCCGCGATAATTCTTACCATATTATACAGAAAACCGTTTCCCGAAATATCGATTGTTATTATATCGCCCTCACGCGTCGCGTCAAGGGAATAAATTTTCCTTACGGTTGTTTTTACGCTGAAGCCGCTTGAAGCGAAGCCGATAAAATCATGCTCTCCCAAAAAAGCCTTCGCGGCTGATTGCATTTTTTCAATATCGAGCGGATATTTAACGTGCCACGCGTAACGGCAAAAAAAAGCGTCGGAAAAAGGACGGTTTAATATTCTGTAAACGTATCTTTTCCCCGCGGCGTCCCTGTTTGCGTGGAAATCCGTCGCCGCCGCGCGGGCGCCGAGACATACAATATCGCGCGGCAGAACGGAATTTAACGCGTAAGGAAATTTTTCGGGAGGTATTGAGGAAGACGTATGAAAATTACATATATAATTTTCCGCGTGAACGCCCGTGTCGGTACGGCCGCAGCCGATAAGATTTACGTTTTCGCCCGTTATTTTTTCTACCGCGTTTTTTACCGTTTCCTGTATTGTTACGGCGTTTTTCTGTATCTGCCAGCCGTGATAAGCCGTTCCGTCAAATTGAAGTGTGAGTTTAATATTCATTATATCATTTCCAATGCTAAATTTCAATAATTCAACGAAATATATTGATAAGATAAACGGGAATTTAATCCATCAGCCATTTCATTTTCTGCGCGGTGGCGTGTTCCATTATTTTCTCAAGCTCCGCTCTGTCGCCTTTGGCCGTCGCCCGCTTGATTTTTTCGAGGCTTTGCTGCAATTCTTCGATTCTTTGACAGAGCGCGTCTTTATTTTCTGTGAAAAGCTCGCTCCACATTTGAGCGTTTATAATCGCCACTCTCGTGCAATCGCGCAGGGAACCCGCGCTGAAAAATGTTGAACGCTCAATCATGGGATTGTCGCAGAGAGCTACCGCGACAACATGCATAAGCTGACTTGTGTACGCAATTACGGCGTCATGCTCCTCGGGCGTGGTGGTTACAACGTGCCGGCAGCCTATATATTCCGCCAGCTCGCGCACAAGAGCGATATTTTCCGGCTTGTTTTTCTTTGTCGGCGTTATGAGGAACGACGCTTTGTTGAAAAGCGTGTCGGTCGAGCTTTTATATCCTCCGACTTCGCGTCCCGCCATGGGATGCGCGCCGATAAAATCAACGTCGTCGGGAAGAATTTTTGAAAGCTCTTTTACCATAAAGCTCTTTACGCCGGACACGTCGGTAATTACCGCGCCGGATTTTATATGTGAAAGATTATTTTTTATAATATCAACATTAAGCTGAGGATAAAGACACAGTATTATTAAATCTGCTCCCTCCATAACCTCGCCCGGGTCGGAGCTTCCTTCGTCGATCGCTCCGTCCTGCTTTGCGAGAAGGATTGTTTGGGCGGTTCTGTTGTACGCCGCAATCGTGCAGTTATGAAAACCCCTCAGCCTGCGCGCGATTGAACCGCCGATAAGTCCTAAGCCTATTATTGCCGCTTTCATTCGTATCCACTCCGTTCTGATTTGTTTCGGAATATATTTTACCACAAAAAAAGCAAAGTTTCAATAAATATGATTGACTTTAATACGAAAATGTGTTAATATATATAGGCAGTCGGCGATTTGCCGTACGCAATATTTTGCTGACGTAGCTCAGTAGGCAGAGCGCTTCATTGGTAATGAAGAGGTCGGCGGTTCGACTCCGCTCGTTAGCTCCATAAATTGTCCCCGAACTTGGCTCAAATGCTTGGCTCGGGGGCTTTTTTATTCAACTCAAGGCGAACTGTAAGAGGTTCCTTTTACGGTTATATATTAGATTACTTAAGATATTACTCGCTTTATCGTAAGAAAATAATATTTTTCACGTTCTGCTATTGACGGTATATGCGGTAAAATGATACAATATATAATTAATGTAAACAGAAAGCGATTTTGCTGACAGGAGAAAAATATGTGGAGTGCGGATAAATGGAGCGAATACAGTCTTTTGGACAGCGCGGACGGTGAAAAGCTGGAATACTGGGGAGATTATCTCCTGCGCCGTCCCGACCCTCAGGCTGTATGGAGCCTTAAATCGGATAAAAACTGGAACAGAGCGGACGCTTGGTATCACCGTTCAAAGTCCGGCGGCGGAAAGTGGCAGTTTTTAAACAAGAAGCTGCCCGAGCGATGGACAATAAAATATAGCGGCCTGACATTTAACATAAAGCCGATGGGCTTTAAGCACACGGGACTTTTTCCGGAACAGGCGGTTAACTGGGATTGGTTTTCGCAGCTAATAAAAAACGCCCAAAAGCCTGTAAGAACGCTTAATCTTTTCGCCTACACAGGCGGCGCGACAGTCGCGGCGCTCGCGGCAGGCGCCGAGGTGGTACACGTTGACGCGTCAAAGGGAATGGTGAGATGGGCGAAGGAAAATGTGATTTCCTCGGGACTTATTGACAGACCCGTGCGCTATATTGTTGACGACGTTGTAAAATTTGTTCAGCGCGAAAACCGCCGGCAAAGACAGTACGACGCTGTTATCATGGATCCGCCGTCCTACGGCAGAGGACCGTCGGGCGAGGTATGGAAAATTGAAAACGAGCTTTATCCGCTTATTGAGGAATGTATGAAAATACTTTCGGACAATCCTCTTTTCTTCCTTATTAATTCATATACAACGGGACTGAGCGCGCAGGCGCTTATAAATGTTCTGTCTATGACAATCGGAAGAAAATACGGCGGGAAAATTACCGCCGGCGAAATAGGACTGCCTATGAAATCAAACGGACTTGTTCTTCCATGCGGTATAAGCGGAAGATGGGAAAGAGAATAATCTGCGTTTACAAAAGGACAGAAAAATGATAAAGACAAAAAATCTATCCTTCGCGTACCGCGACGAGGATTCGGAAAGCGGAACGGTAACGGAGGAGGAAGTTTTAAAGGATTTAAATATAAAAATAGAGAAGGGCTCGTTTACCGCGATTCTCGGCCGCAACGGCAGCGGCAAATCAACTCTCGCAAAACACTTCAACGCGATACTTCTTCCCACGGGCGGAAAGATATACGTTAAAGGAATGGACACATCGGACGAAGACAAGATTTTCAGTATCCGTCAGTCCGCGGGAATGGTGTTTCAGAATCCGGATAATCAGATGGTCGCCGCGCTCGTGGAGGACGAGGTTGCGTTCGCGCCGGAGAACTTAGGCGTTGAGCCGAAGGAGATACGCCGCCGCGTTGACGAGTGTCTTGAAATTGTTAATATGACGAAATTTGCTTTGAGCGAGCCGTCGAAGCTGTCGGGCGGACAGAAGCAGCGCGTCGCTATAGCGGCGGCGCTTGCGATGAATCCCGAAATACTTATTCTCGACGAGCCTACGGCGATGCTTGACCCGAAGGGTAGAAGCGAGGTTATAAAAACAATAAAGAAGCTCAACAGAGAAAAAGAAATCACTGTTGTCCTTATTACGCATTATATGGACGAGGCGACCGAGGCGGACAGAGTCATTGTAATGGACGGCGGCGGCGTTGTTCTTGACGATACGCCGCGGGAGGTTTTCAGCAATGTGGAGAAAATCAAATCACTGGGGCTTGACGTGCCGCAGGTGACGGAGCTTGCATATGAGCTTAGGAAAACCGGCGCGGATATGCCCTGCGGCGTTCTCACGGTTGACGAGTGCTTTGACGCGCTCGTAAAGCTGCTGGGAGGTGCGCGGAAATGATAAAAGCCGAACATGTGAATTATATATATCAGAAAGGAACGCCCTCAGAGCGTCAGGCTCTTTACGACATAAATCTTGAAATACCCGACGGTACGATTACCGCGCTTATCGGTCATACCGGCAGCGGAAAATCAACTCTTATTCAGCTTTTCAACGCGCTTATTAAGCCGACCTCGGGAAAAATAATGATTGACGGTATCGACGTTACCGCGCCGAAAGCCGATTTACGGCTTATCCGCCGCATGGTCGGTCTTGTGTTTCAGTATCCCGAGCATCAGCTTTTTGAGGAAACCGTATATAAGGACATTGCGTTCGGTCCTAAGAATATGGGACTTGACGAGGCGGAAATTGACGAGCGGGTACGCAGAAGCGCCGCGCTTGTCGGACTGAAGGAAAAGCATTTGCGGCGTTCGCCGTTCGACTTGTCCGGCGGTCAGAAACGCCGCGCCGCGATAGCCGGCGTTCTCGCGATGAGTCCTAAGGCGCTTATACTGGACGAACCTACCGCCGGACTTGACCCTAAGGGCAGAGACGATATTCTGTCGACGATAAAAAAGCTTCATGAGGAAAACGGCAAAATGATAATTATATTCGTGTCGCATTCAATGGAGGACGTCGCGAAAACCGCCGAGCGCGTAATCGTTATGAACGACGGTCATATCGAGCTTGAAGGAACGGTCGCGGAGGTGTTCGCGAACGCGAAGCGCCTGCGGGAAATCGGTCTGAACGTTCCGCAGATAACGCTGCTTGCCGACAGGCTCGCTGAAGCGGGGTATGATTTGCCCGAGCATATTTACACCGTGAAGTATGCGGCTGACGCGATAACAAAACTGCTCGGAGGCGACGGCGATGTTTAAGGATATCATAATAGGCCGGTATGTTCCGGGAAACTCGCCGCTGCACAGGCTGAATCCGTCGGTGAAAATAATATTCACGATATTATATATTACCGTCCTGTTCATTATAAACGGAATAGCCTCATACGCCGCGTTCACCGTGTTCACCGCCGCGCTTGTGCTTGTAAGCGGCGTTCCGGTAAAAATGATTTTAAAAGGAATACGGCCGATGCTGTGGATTTTTATATTTACGGCGGTAATTAATATATTCATGACGCCGGGCGAAGCGGTATGGTCGCTGCCTGTTTTTTCTCTGACGCTTAAAATCACAAGGGAAGGTCTTGTGTCGGCGGCGCTCACGTCGGTAAGGCTTTTGTATCTCGTCGCGGGAACGTCGCTGCTGACGCTCACGACGTCGCCGCTACAGCTTACAGACGGTATTGAGAAGCTGCTGAAGCCTTTGAAAAAAATAAAAGTTCCCGCGCATGAAATCGCAATGATGATGACGATAGCCATACGGTTTATACCAACGCTCGCGGAGGAAACAGACAAGATAATGAAAGCGCAGAAAGCGCGCGGAGCCGATTTTGAAACAGGAAATATTATAAAACGCGCGAAAGCTATGGTTCCGCTTCTTGTGCCGCTGTTTGTGAGCGCGTTCCGCCGCGCGGACGAACTCGCGACGGCTATGGAGGCGCGGTGCTACAACGGCGGCGAAAACCGCACAAAGATGAAGGAATCGCATGCGGGAATGATTGACTTAAAAGCCGGAATTGTTTTCGCGCTTTGCGCCGCGGTTATTATGGCGGCGGAATTTATAATCTGACAGTAAAGGAACGAGGAATTATTATGCCGAGAAATGAAAAGGAAACGGAAGGATTATCGCTTCTGGGAAATAAAAAAACAGTGTATAAGGATACTTACGCGCCGGAGGTTCTGGAAACATTTATTAACAAGCATCCGGACAATGATTATATGGTAACGTTTAATTGTCCGGAGTTTACGTCCCTGTGTCCGATAACCGGTCAGCCCGACTTCGCGGAAATACGAATAAACTATATTCCGAATATGAAAATGGTCGAGTCGAAATCACTGAAGCTGTATCTTTTCAGCTTCCGCAACCGGGGCGATTTTCACGAGGACTGCGTTAATATAATTATGAAAGACCTTGTGAAACTGATGGAGCCGAAATATCTTGAAGTAAAAGGTATTTTCACGCCGCGCGGCGGTATCTCGATTTACCCGTTCGCGAATTACGGCGAAAAGGGCACGAAATATGAAAGGATAGCGGAGAAGCGGCTGTTCGACAGTTTAATGTAATAAAAAATTATTATTTAACGGCTCAACAGGCTTCCCTAGTAGGGAAGCTCGGCGTGTAGACAGATTGTTTACACGCTGAAATATGGTCTGAAACATATTTGTTATATTTGTTTTTTTATTATAGCGGAAAATGAGGACTTTTGCTACTGCAATCGTCCTCATTTTTTATCTTTTCCGCTGTTATTTTGCTACAGTCCAATTTTTATCGCAAGTCCGATAAAACCTTATTTT
>CAYRSG010000024.1:0-24167 GCA_964426905.1 uncultured Clostridium sp.
GATAGTAGCGCATAATCAGGGCGTGTTCCTCCGGAGTATGCTGCTTGGGATGACTCTTAGGCCGATGGCTTTTGTCCTTCAGGCTTTGCCATGTGCCGTCGTATTTGTGCTTCCATTCGTATATTGCATTTCTTGATACCCGGAAGTATCTGCTTGCGGCGCTGACGCCTTTTTTCATTGAATATTTAATTACACGTTGACGAAAACGTGCATTTTCTGTTATACTAACCATGAGAATAGCTCCTTTACTAATGTTTTTCTTGCTTATTAAACATTATATCATATTTTGGAACTATTCTCTTCTTTTTTTGTCACCTATCAATTATATCATAACACTTTATCGCCGGAACGCGGGGCAACAGCATCGATTTTACGCCGCTTACGTTCAGAAGTAAATAAAATTTTCAAAACCAAATCCGGCTTCAAAGCAGCCTTTACCTTTTGATAGTAAAAACAGAAAAAGTGTTCTTACGGGAACTCGACTCCTATAAGAACACTTGTAATGGTAGCGGTAAGTGGACTTGAACCACTGACACTGCGGGTATGAACCGCATGCTCTAGCCAGCTGAGCTATACCGCCGTAACAACGAATAATATTATAAATTAAAAAAAATAATTTGTCAAGAGTTTTTTTCTTTTTTGTCCAAAAAATCGGGAATTTAACGGTCGGGAAGCGAAAAACTCTTTTTATCCGCATAGGCGTCCGACCTTTTTACTAATTTTATCCATAAACTCGTTTTGTTTCAATATTTACTTTTTATTTGATTTATGATATAATGAATATATATAAAACAATAAACGGTTTAATCCGCGGGAAAGGACTAATTGAATGATAGCATCACTAAAAAGAGCAATTTTGCACATACTGGACGCATCTTCGGGAGTGAGCGTATATTCCGACGAAGAGCTTGACGTAAGCGATGCAAGCATTAACAGCTTTATAACAAAACATATAGAAAAGGTATTTGAGGACGCCGGACTGAGGAACGGCGGGTTTTCCGATAACAGCGGCTTTAAATATCATTTGAGCGAGTATCTGAACAATGAGGATTACTTTCAGACAATGTCGAGGTTTATTGCCGAAAGAGTATACGACGGAGTAAAACAGTCGGACAAGCCGGATTCCTCCGATTTAATCGTATGCGACTGTATTGTAAACGAAAGACCCGTATTAGCTGTTTTGAAATGTGAAAACAAAATAGGCTATACGCATCAGGTCACGCAGGACGAGGGCAGAGTCAAAAATCAGATTATAAACCATTACGCGATTCTTCCGACAACAGCTCAGAAAATCAGCGAATGCGCGTTTATATACGAGGATGATTTTACTCTCCGATACAAAGGCAAAAGACGTAAAATTGACGGTGAAACCACCGACCTTATCGCCGACGTGCTTTTAGAGTGCGTATACGATATTTCAACGCGCGAGTCGGTCAACGCCGTAAAGAAAATAGCGAAAAAAGTCACCGAGGAAAACGGCGGCGACGCTTTGGAGACTCTTTCAAAAATAAAGGAATACATAACGGAAAGCATAGAAGACGGCGAGGATGAATACATTGAAACCGAAAAGGTTGCCCAAAAGGTTTTTGACGGCAGACCGAGTATGCGCGACGAATTTATGGAAAAAATCGAAAAGGCAAACGTTCCCGAAAAAGTCGAGATAAACAGCTTTGTTACAAAAAAGCTCGCCTCAAACGTTAAAATCGTTACCGATATCGGCGTCGAGATAACATTTCCCGCCGAATATTATCAAAACAGCGAGTATATCGAGTTTGTCAACAACGAGGACGGAACGATTTCCATACGCATAAATAATATCGGAGAGGTAATTAATAAATAAGGAAGTCAGTATATGAAAAAATTTTTAAGTATTCTCCTGTCGCTTACGATAGCGTTGGGACTTGGCGGATGTGATTTTCCGTACGGGGATTTTAATGAAATTCCGGAAGACTCCGAATTCGAGGTTCACTACATAGATGTCGGGCAGGCGGACGCCGCGCTTGTAATATGCGACGGCGAAACAATGATGATTGACGGCGGCAACAGCGCGGACAGTCGTACCGTAGCGACGTATCTGAAAAATCTGGAAATAGACGAGCTGGATTACGTTATCTGCTCACATGCGCACGAAGACCACGTCGGCGGGCTTTCGGGCGCGCTGTCCGTAGCAAAGGCAGACCATATATATGCGCCCAAAACCGAGTCGGACTCAAGAGCTTATAAAAATTTTAAGAAAAAAGCAAAGGAGCAGGGAGTTAAAATCGAGCGTCCTTCTCCGGGAGACCGGTTCAGTCTCGGCAGCAGCGAAGTCGAGATTCTGGGACCGATAAACGAAAAAGGCAAGGATCTTAACAATACCTCTATCGTTCTTAAAATAACCTATGGCGCCACGTCATTTCTCTTTACCGGCGACGCCGAGCGCGAGGAAGAGGAAGAAATTCTCGACACGGGGGCGGATTTGAAATCAACCGTACTCAAGGTCGGACATCACGGCTCGAGCAGCTCTACGTCATATCCGTTTCTGCGCGCCGTAATGCCGCAATACGCAGTAATATGCTCGGAAAAGGGCAATTCCTACGGTCATCCGCACAAGGAGACGCTGAGCCGTCTTAACGACGCGGGAGTTGAAATTTACAGAACGGACACAAACGGCGATATAATTATGACAAGCGACGGAACAAATATTGAAGTATATACCGATAAAGATTAAAACGCAACGGAATAAACACCGCCTTTTTTGAGCAAGCTAAGCAAAAAAGAAAGGCGGTACTTTTATGCTCAGAGGAAAAATAGTTGTTATAGGCGCGGGTTTTGTCGGCTCGACAACGGCGTACACTATTATGCTTGACGGATTTTTTCAGGAAATCGTTCTCATAGACGTCAACAAGGACAAGGCGGAGGGCGACGCGCTCGATATGGCGCACGGAACGTCGTTTTTAAAGCCGGTAAGCGTTTACAGCGGCGATTACAGGGACTGCGCCGAGGCGGATATTGTGGTCATAACGGCGGGCGTAAACCAGAAGGTCGGAGAAACGAGAATTGACCTTCTAAAGCGTAATGCCGGCATTTTCAAAAGTATTATTGACAGCGTAATGAAATACGCTCCCGACGATGTGATACTTCTCACCGTAACAAATCCCGTTGATATACTGACGTATATAACATACAAGCTGTCAGGACTTCCGAAGCATCAGGTTATCGGTTCGGGAACAGCTCTCGATACGTCGCGTCTCAAATATCTTATAAGCCGCCACACGGGAATTGACGCGCGTTACTGCCATACCTACATTATCGGCGAGCACGGCGACAGCGAGGTCGCGGCGTGGAGCATAACAAATATAGCCGGTATGAGTATAAAGCGTTTTTTCGAGAGCTACGGCAAATGCACCGACAAGGATTTGCGCGCCATGTACAGCGAGGTCAAAAACTCAGCTTATGAGATTATACAAAAAAAGGGCGCAACCTATTACGCTATCGCGACGGCTGTCGCCCGTATTGTTGAGTGTATCGCCGGCGCGGAAAATTCCGTGCTGACAATTTCAGGCGTTCTCGACGGAGAATACGGCATAAACGATATCGCGCTGAGCGTGCCGACGCAGGTTTCAGGCGGCGGAGTCGAGCGTATTCTCGACGTTCCCTTTAGCGACAGCGAAATCGCCGGACTCCGCAAAAGCGCGAAAACTCTTAAAGAAAGCCTTCAATCGATAGGGTTTTAAACAATACGCCGGATTATTTATTGCAGTCTTAAAAAAAAGTACGGCGCGCGTCTCAATGTGTAAACGCGATTGAGAATTTCATTCGTCGGCTGCGAAATGTTACAAATAAAACGAGAACGCCGCGCGGCGTTCTCATTTTATATTACCATACATATTTTATTTAGCCGCTTTCATTTCCTCGTACGCGGCTTCTTTTTCGTCAAGCACCTCCTGATATCCCGCCGCAAGATATTCCTGACACGCGGTCTCATACTTTGCTTCAAATTCTTCCGGCTTACAGTTTATTAAATCAACCTGTATTTCCTGCCACTTTGAAAGAAGCGATTCAGCCGACTCGGTAAGGCTTGCGATCGGCTTTGTGAAAATAAAGTCGTTGTAATAGAAACTTTCATTCTTCTTAGCCGCCTTATAATTGTCCTCAATAAGGAATTCATAGCCTTCCGGAGCATACATCTTTGCCTGAGCCTTCATATTAAGCTCGTCGTTGCCCAAATCCTTGCTTTCCGTTACGATACACCACATATCCTTGTTGGAGCTGTAATTAAGTCTTTCCTCACCCGTGTAATCGTCAATGGGAACAGGTATTTCGCCGTCCATGTTATATGTAACCCCTTCAATACCGTTCTGCATTGTGAACAAATTGTCCTGCATCCATTCGAAATACATCAAAACAGCCTCGGGATGCTCGCAATTGATATTGATACCCGACATCATACCGAACGGATTGTCTTTTCTTATGCCGACGTCGTACGCGTTGCCGTTATCATCGATCTGCGAATATGAAGGCAATAGCATAACCTCAGCTTCTGGAACGTTCTTCTTAAGATTGCCGATAACGTCGTCGCTCTTTGACAGGTAAGCGCCGTATATTCCCGCCTTACCCGAAATAAACTGCTCCTTCATCTTACTGCCGTCTTTATCGAGATACCACTCCGGACTTACAAGACCCTCGTTGTAGAGCATGTTATCGTACTCGAGCTGCTTCTTTGTCGGTTCCCATGTGAGCGCGCACACCGTTATATCGGAATAAAGCGCGTTGTCCTTTTCGTCAAGCGGGAACGGTCTGAAGCTGTAGTTTCCGTAGTAAGCGTTCGAGAGACTTTTTGTTACCGCTACCGTATCGTCGCCGCCGCACTTATTGTCGCGGAAAAGCTTAAGCATTTCAAGATATTCATTGGAATTTGACGGGTAAGAACCGTCCGTCGGCTTGCCTATTTTTTCGAGCCAGTCTTTTCTGAGAAGATTTACCCACTGATAAGAGTCGGGACGCGTTCCCGCAAGGAACAGCTTTTTGCCGTCGACGTATGTGTATTCGTCAGCCGCCTTAGACGCCTCGTAATAATCGGGAGCGTACTTCTTAATCATTTCCTCGTCAAGCTCCTGGAACGCACCCTGGTCCGCGAAGGATATAATCGACGGATAGTCGTAATTAAAGATAATGTCGGGCTGGCTTTCGACTTTACCCGCCAAAAGCTGATTAAACTTTGTAATCTCTTCCTTACGCGGAATAGATATATATGTAACCTTGATGTTATGCTTGTCTCCGAATTCCGACTGAACATATTTTGTCCAGTAGTTATCGATTACGCTCGCCTGACCCGGAGTTCCTCTGTCGTATACAGGAATTTTAATTTCAACCTGCTCGGCATACTTGTAATCCTCAACGTTCTCTCTTGACATGATTTCATCACTGTCAATTTTCGCGCCTGACCCGCCGCCGCAAGCCGCGAGCATTGATACGGCTGACGCGGACACAGTCAGTACCGCAATGATTTTTTTGATGTTCATAGCATTTTCTCCTTTTTTATAATAAATTTTATTGCTGACATGTTATTTTTACGGCTGATAAATCAGCCGCCGAATATCAACCCTTTACGGCTCCTATCATAACTCCCGATACAAAATACTTCTGAACGAACGGATAGACGATTATAATCGGAATTGTCGCGAACATGATAGTCGCCGACTTAACAACCTCCGCCGCCTGAATTTCGCCTCCGCCCGCTTCCTGAGATAGCGAGGCGCTTGAGCCCGACGCGTTAACAAGATTATAAAGTTTCAGCTGAAGCGGCTGAAGCTCGGGTCTGTTAATGTAATAGAGAGCGTCCTGGAATGAGTTCCAGCGTCCGACCGCGTAGAACAGCGCAAGCGTCGCGAGCGTCGGAACGCACAGCGGAAGCATAACCTGAACAAGTATTCTGAAATCGCCGCAGCCGTCAATCTGAGCCGCCTCTTCAAGGCTGTCCGGAATACCGTACATTGCCGTTCTCAATATAATCATGTTGTAAGCCGATATCGCAAGCGGAAGAACAAGCGCCGCCGTTGTATCCAGCAAATTCAAATAACTCATAAGCATGTAGTCGGGGATTATACCCGCCGAAAAATACATCGTTATAAGGAACATGATATTGAAAGCTTTTCTTCCCTTTAATCTTTTCCGCGAAAGAGCGTATGCGGAACAGACGGTAAGAAACATACCAAGCGCGGTAAACAGAACCGTAAGAATCACCGTATAACCAAGCGAGCGCATCATCGACGCGTCGCCCATGACGGTCTTATACGCGGCAAGCGTTATGTCTTTAGGTATAAGCCATACTTTATTCGCGTATACCGCCGCGTCGGAGCTTATAGACGTCGCCGCGACATGGATAAACGGAATTAAGCATATAATAGAAAGCGCCGCGATAAACGCGTATATAAACACATCCGCCAAGATATCAGCCTTGCTTTTTTTTATTTTCACAGATACGCACCTCCTTTATACTATACCTTCCTCGCCGAGAGCCTTCGCAAACTTATCCGACGCGAGTACGAGAATAAGTCCTACAAGCGACTGGAATAATCCTACGGCTGTGGCGACATTGTAGTGACGGTTCGAAAGACCCTCTCGGTACACATACGTCGCAATAACATCCGAAACCTGAGTAACCATCGGATTGGACAGCGTATACGGTCTTTCAAAGGAGGAACCCATAATCCTTCCGAGCGACATTATAAGCATTACGACGATCGTTCCTTTTATGCCGGGAAGAGTAATGTTCCATATTTTTCTCCAGCGTCCCGCGCCGTCAACGGTCGCCGCTTCGTAAAGCTCGGCGTCTATGCCGGTTATGGCGGCGAGATAGATAATCGTTCCCCAGCCCATGCCTTGCCATACGCCCGAAAGCACATATGTAGCTATCCAGTGATATTCCTCCTCCAGAAACGGTATATTCTTTCCGAGAAGTATGTTTATCGAGCCTGAATGCGACGCAAAGAGCTGATACGCGAGTCCCGCTACGATTACCGCCGAAAGGAAATGCGGAAGATATAATATTGTCTGCGTTATCTTTTTGAAATACTTGCAGCGGATTTCGTTTAAGAAAATCGCAAGAATTATAGGCGCCGGAAATCCGATAACCAAATCCAACGCGTTAAGCAGCAAAGTATTCTTTAACGCTTTATAGAAATCCTTCGATGTAAAAATCTGTTTAAACACGTCAAGTCCTATAAACTCAGAACCTGTCAGTCCCTTTATCGGCTTATAGTCCAGAAACGCTATTGACAGTCCCAGCATAGGCAGAAACTTAAATACGATTATAAAAATCATGGGAATCAGGAGCAGCGCGTACAGCTGCCAGTCGCGTTTTAAATAAAACAGCGCCCCCTTTTTCACCGGCGCCGCGGAGGGCGTCTCAAGCGATTGCTTTGCTTTCATTATACCTGCCCCTTCCTCATAATATATTTTGTCATTATTATATATAATTTTCGGTACGTTGTCAAGCAATAAATCAGACATTTTCGCCAAATCGGTTTTTTTTTCGTTGACTTTTCTCCGGTTCTGTAATAATATACAAGTTTTGATTTTTATCTCATTTAAAACGCGGGAAGATTATCTTAAGCCGCGGAACGCGGTTAATCCCGGAAGCGTCCGCGCCGCCGGGATTAACTATGACGTTCTTGTAATATATACAAATTACTCAAAATATTTAAGGATCCGTTAGCGCATGCTTATCTTAATATTATCAAGCTCCATCGCCCATGTAAAGTTCTTTTCCTGTCTTACCGCAAGCGCCTCGATCGCTCCGAAATTCTCGGCGTTATCGAAATTAACCGTACCTTTGCCCTTCGCGTTTCCTTGCGTAATCGTAAAATCAGCCGTCTTGGCGTCAAAATCGGCCTCTATTACAATATGATACACCGCATCCTTTTTCATAGCCGGCGTTATCGTCTGCCACGGAGCCGTTTCAAGCGCGCCGTTTGAAATCGCGCCGCCCCAGCTGTATTCCATAGCTGTGTTTTCCTTTGTTCTGAACGCGAGGAATACTTTATTGGAACTGTCGGCGAAACGCAGCTCGCCTACCGAGCTGCCTCCGGTCATAGAACCGTTTCTCCAGTCGAGCTCGATACGCGCCTTTCCGGTCATGGGCGCCTCCAGACGGTAAATAGCGTTTCTGTTGCCCTTTGCGCTTCCGCCTATTCCCATCGTGCCGGTAACGCTTACTCCTATCTTATCCAGCGGAGCCGGCTTGGTGCCTGCCCAGCCCGCCGCGTCGCCCTGCGCGTAGCTCGAGAAATCTTCATCGTAATACGTTTTCCACACAACTCCGTTTTCATCGGTAAATTCCGTATATGTCATGGAATCGAGCGGATTGGGAGTCGCCGTCGGCTCGGGCGTCGATACAGGCTCGGGCGTTGTCGCCGGTTCAGGCTCTACGCCGGATTTAAGAATGTCGATTCTCCCGCTTACCTTCGATGTATCGGTAAGCTCCTTATCGCCGATGAAAATATATCCTCTGTTATCCCAGAATACCTTCTTGCCTATAGACTCCGCCATTACGCGAAGCGGAATCATTGTTCTGCCGTTATAGCTCTTTGCGGGAACGTCGAGCGTTTTGCTCTCGCCGTTTACGCTGTACTCCGCGCTGTCCAGCGTCATAACGATATCGTAGCCGTTACCGGAAAGACTGACTTCTCTCGTATCGTCGTCATAGCTTACGTCCATGCCAAAGTTCTCGGAAATAAAGCGCACGGGAACGAGAGTTCTGTCACCCTCCGCAACAAACGGAACGACCTTTTCATCGGACTCGTCAACCTTTGTAAGCGTTGAACCCGCATAGGCGTTCGGGCTGTCTATAAGGAGTTCTACGCTTGAAGCCGCTGTTTTGCCGTTTCCTATTCTGTACGTTCCGTGCTCCGCCGTTAAATCGGGATTTGTCGCCTTCTGTCCGTCCTTTACGACATATCCCTCGAACATCGGAATATCAGTCGTCTCCGCGCCTAAATAATATCCTACGTTCGGCGGCTGATTATAGTGGTTGTTCTGTACAGCCACGCATGAACGGTAATAGTAATCCTGCATAAGAGTCGGGATTTTATAAGCTGTAGGTATAGCCGTCGAGTAAACAACGAGTGATTTTTCATCCTTGGACTTCCATACGATTTCTTCTCTCCAGTCGCCGAACAAATCGGCGGAAATTACCGGCACAGCCTTCGTTCCGCCGTTTGAAGCGCAGTTTTCGGCGTCGAATACGACGTCGACAAGCTTCTCTTCCCAGTTCCACTTTGAAACGCGGGTTCCGTCGAGAAATTCCGAAAGCAAATCGCCGTCCCAGTAAACCTTGAAGTTCATCGGCAGCGTTCCGACGGCGTCCTCGCCCGTTTCGCTCTTTTCAAAGGTTCCGTCGGGAAGTCTGTATTTAAAATTGCTGAAACCGTCTATGGTTTCATCCGCAAGCCGCTCTCCCTTTGCGTCAACGATATATTCGCCGGAAACATTCATAGGAACCGTTCCCGTCGAGCCCCACATTTCATGACCTCTGTAATTCGGGTCAATATCGCCGGAACGGCTTCTGCCGGTATCCTTGTTCTTGCTGTAGCCGAACTTTACCTGACCTGTGCGTCCGTCATGCAGCTCGATATTGCCCAAAATCGGCGCGTTCTCATGGCAAGCCCATACGAGATAGCCGTTATAGTCCGGGTCTAAGTATGCAAGGTCAAAAGCGTCTCCATGGAGGAACTTCTGTTCCTTGCCGTCGTTGTCGGTACCCTTTACGGCATACATTTCGCTTCCGTCGTGATCGATCGCCGCCGGACCCGATATAATCTCGTCCTTGCCGTCATAGTCGACGTCCGCAACGCACAGGTTATGATTCCACGCGCCCCAGATGCTGTTTACGTCGTCTTTATTTTCAGTATTATGCAGCCAGTCAAGCTCAAATTTTCCGTCCGCGATATGCCACGCCGCCGCGCGCACATTGTCCCATGCGCCGCGCGCCATCACAACGCTCGGCGTCGCTCCGTCAAGATACGCCAAACCAAAAAGATAATGGCTCGCTCTCTTCGTTAGTCTGCCCGTGTCGGTGTATCTGTACGACCAGTCCGACAGCGGCTCCTTCGCCGGCAGTAAATCGGTTCTGTCTTTTTCCGCGCCTGTCGCGCCGTCATATATCGACAGAAATTCAGGCGTTGAGACTATGTACTGTCTGTCCTGAAAAATAGCGAGATTCGATTCGTTTCTGCTGTAATCGGTAATATTGTCTCCGTTCGTGTCGCCAATCTCGTTGCCCGCGCCGTCAATCGTGCCTTCAAACGAGCGCATAATCATTTCCGCCCTGCCGTCGCCGTCCATGTCGTAAACAAGGAAATTAATATCGACCTCGTTGATTTCATTCGGTCCTATATCGATGGTCCATAGCTGCTCTCCGTCCTGCTTATACGCCTCGATAAGCGGATAAAGCGTTCGTGTTTTCGGGTCCATATCTGTCGGGGTACGGCGCACAATATACTCATACTCGCCGTCTCCGTCAAGGTCTCCGACCGCTCCGTCGTCAATTATATAACCCTCGCGTTCCTGAACCGGAATTGTGATGTATTCCTTGTCCCACGCCGTCGCCGTTACCGTCGTTCCGTTTTCCTCTCCGTCAACGACCTCCGCAAGCGTGTATTCCGCCCCCGCGGGAGCGTTTGCGTCAAAGTAGTTTGTAACGCCCAAAGGCGCGTCGTTAAGCCTTTCTCCGTCGCGGTATAGATTGTAATATAAATCCTTGCCGTCCGTGCCGAGGCATCTCCAGCTTACAAGCGCGCCTCCGTCCGAAGGTACCGCCGTCAGCCCTCTTGAGAGATTTTCCATCTGACGCACAGACTTAGGTCTGGCGTCGTACAGCTTCTCTGTTTCGGCTCTGTCGCTCTCGTTCCACTCTTCCTCATAGTAACCCATGCTGAAGCCGTCCGAGCCGTCGTTGGGAGTAAACTGCGCCATAACGGGAATACTTCCCGCCAACGCCGCCATCGCCGATATAAGCGCCGCTGTTTTCCTGATTTTCATATAAACACTCTCCTTTTTTAATTTTTCCGTATCATACTATTTAAATTATAACATATTTCCCAATATATTTGAAAGAAAGAAATTCAATAATATTTTTTAATTATCAGACTTTTTTGATTATAATGGGATTTTGTTATCACGCATTTTCGTCTTGTTTTCAAACCGCGTTTGTGTTATAATAAATTCAGATTATTACGGAGGTTTAAAATATGATTATTAAAAAGATTTCAAAAGCAAACGGCTCTTTAAAGGCGCCGGGCGACAAGTCGATATCACACCGTGCCGTTATGCTCGGCTCGCTTGCAAAAGGCGTTACGGAAATAACGGGATTTCTGAAGAGCGCGGACTGTCTTTCGACTATAGATTGTTTTCGGAATATGGGAATCGATATCGCTCTGAGCGGCGAAAACGTAACGGTTAAAGGCAAAGGACTTCACGGATTAACTAAACCCGCCGGCGTTCTTTATACGGGCAACAGCGGCACTACAACGCGTCTTTTATGCGGTATTCTCGCGGGGCAGAGCTTCACTTCCTCCGTCACGGGCGACGCGTCGATACAAAAACGTCCCATGGGCAGAGTTACAAAACCGCTTACTCTTATGGGCGCGAAAATAGAAAACGAATACTGTCCCTTATACATAACGGGAACCAAGCTTCATGGAATAGACTACAGGACGCCTGTCGCGTCGGCTCAGGTTAAAACGGCGATTACGCTTGCCGGACTTTACGCGGAGGGCGAAACGGTTATACGCGAGCTTGAAAAGTCGCGCGACCATACGGAGCTTATGCTGAAAGCCATGGGCGCGGATTTATCGGTTGACGGTCTTGACATAACCGTGAAAAAAACAAAAGAACTTTCCTCCGTAAACGTCGACGTGCCGGGAGATATTTCTTCAGCGGCGTTCTTTATGGTACTCGGCGCGGTTATGCCCAATTCTTCCGTTACAATCTCAAATGTCGGCGTTAATCCCACAAGGACGGGTATTATTGACGTTCTGAAGAATATGGGCGCGGATTTGACTCTTGAAAATCCGCGTGAAAGCGCGGGCGAAAAATCAGCCGATATAACAGTGCGCTCCTCCTCGCTCAAAGGCGTTGTAATAGGCGGAAAAATTATACCCCGTCTTATCGACGAGCTGCCGATAATCGCAGTCGCGGCTGTATTCGCGGACGGTCAGACCGTTATAAAGGACGCTCGGGAATTAAAGGTTAAGGAAACAAACAGAATACGCGCGGTCGTTGACGAATTTAAAAAATGCGGCGTCGATATTACCGAAACGGACGACGGTATGATTATAAACGGCGGAAAAGCTATTCACGGCGCCGATTTTAAAACCTACGGCGATCACAGAATAGCTATGAGCCTTACGGTTCTCGCGCAGCTCGCCGACGGCGAATCCACTCTCGACGACAGCGGCTGCGCATGCGTATCGTACCCAGGCTTTTTTGACGATTTGTATAAACTGGGGCGGTAAAAAGCAACGTTCGGGAAATTATTATTCAAAAAAAACGTCAATGCCGCGGCGATAAAGCCCGCGGAGCCTTCGGGAAAAATTTAATAAACTCGTTTAACGGGAACATCCTTTTACCGACGGCTGTTCCCTTTTTGCGCGCAAATTCTTAAGTTCTCAACGAACCGCTCGCGCGGATAAAGACGCAAGACGAGGAAGACCGGTTTGAATTTTAACTTATTACGGACAATTCCGTTATTAAAGTTTTTTTGTAAACAGGGCTCTTACGGCGTTAAGCACAGCTAAAATCATAACGCCCACATCCGCGAAGACGGCAAGATACATATTCGCGATACCTAACGCGCCAAGCAGTAAACAAACAAACTTAACTCCCAAAGCCGCCGCGATATTTTGATAAACAATTCTCAGGCATTTTTTCGATATTTTCATTGCCTTTGAAATTTTCATCGGGTCATCGTCCATCAGAACCACATCCGCCGCTTCAATCGCGGCGTCCGAACCCATGGCTCCCATAGCGACGCCGATATCCGCTCTCGACAACACGGGAGCGTCGTTGATACCGTCGCCCACAAATGCAAGCTTAGCCTTTCCCCTCTGCATACTCAATAATTCCTCAACCTTAGCCACTTTATCCTCCGGAAGCAATTCGCTGTATACCTCGTCGATTCCAAGCGACGCGGCTACCTGATCTGCCGCTTTTTTCGCGTCTCCGGTCAGCATTACAGTCTTTTGCACTCCCGCGGACTTTAGGGCGGATATCGCGTCTTTTGAACGAGGCTTTATAATATCGGAAATTACAATATGACCCGCGTATCCGCCGTCTATCGCCATGTGAATTATTGTGCCGGTTCGATGACAATCTATATGCTCGATCCCAAGATGTTTCATAAGCTTGTCATTACCCGCGGCCACGCTTATTCCGTCCACTTTTGCGATAACGCCGTTACCGCTGATTTCCTGAATATCTCTTACACGATCGCGGTCGATCTCTTTACCGTATGCCCGCTGTAAACTTTTGCTTATCGGATGTGAAGACGAACTCTCAGCCAACGCGGCGTATTCAAGCAGCTTTTGGTCGTCGATTTCATTATGATGAATAGCGTTCACCTCAAAAACTCCCTGCGTCAGAGTGCCTGTTTTGTCAAATACAACGCATTTTGTCTGAGAGAGTATTTCCAAATAGTTAGAGCCTTTTACAAGAACGCCTTCCTTGCCCGCGCCGCCGATACCCGCGAAGAAGCTCAGCGGAATACTGATTACCAACGCGCATGGGCAGCTGATTATCAAGAACGTCAGCGCGCGGTAAATCCAAACGCCCCAATCCGCCGCGAGTCCCATAAATAGCGCGCGGATCGACGGAGGGAGCAGAGCAAGAGCCAGCGCGCTGTAACAAACAGCCGGAGTATAAATTTTCGCAAATTTTGATATAAAATCCTCCGACTTTGATTTTCTCGAGCTCGCGTTTTCAACCAAATCCAAAATCTTTGAAACGGTAGATTCTCCGAACTCTTTTGTAGTCCGTATTTTTAATACGCCCGTCATGCTGATACAGCCGCTTATAATCTCATCTCCGGTCTTTACTTCACGAGGTAAGCTTTCGCCTGTCAGCGCGCTTGTATTAAGACTTGACGTACCCTCCGTAATTATACCGTCGATAGGCGTTTTTTCACCCGGTCTGACGACGATAATGCTTCCGACGCCGACTTCGTCCGGATCAACCTGTTCGAGTCCGCCGTTTCTCTCCACGTTCGCGTAATCGGGGCGAATATCCATTAAATCGCTGATATTGCGGCGGCTCTTCCCCACCGCGTAGCTCTGAAACCATTCCCCGATTTGATAAAAAAGCATAACGGCTATTGCTTCGACATAATCGCCGTTTTCGTATATTGCCAGCGCCATAGCTCCGACGGTTGCAATCGCCATTAAAAAGTTTTCGTCAAAAATTCGTCCGTTTTTAATTCCATTGACCGCCTTTTTCAGTATGTCATAGCCGATAATCATGTAATCGGTCAGATAAAAAGCGAAACGCAGCCAGCGTCCCGCCGACGAAAATAAGTACGCGTCGAGTCCCTCGAAGGCTTGCGCCGATATAAATTGTAAAACAAGCATAATTGAAGCGGCGATAAGTATACGGATTAACATAGTTCGCTGTTTCCTTGTCATGGCGGCGTCTTTTTTCCGACCGCTCAAAAAAAGCGCCGCGGCCGACGCCGCTGTTACAATCAAAAGCAGCGTTTTTATTACTGTTTCCTGCATGCCGAAACTCCTTTCCGTTTCCGATGCGGTTATAAATTAAAGAAATATTTCACAATCGGGCTCAACCTTTTTGCAGGCTTTCAAAACGCTCCTCATAACGGCGGCGTTATCTTCGCCTTCTTCAAACTCGACAATCATTTTCTGAGTCATAAAGTTTACGACTGCATTCAGCACGCCGTCCGATTTGCGCGCGGCGTCCTCCATAAGATTCGCGCAGTTGGCGCAGTCGACTTCAATTGCGTAGGTTTTCTTCATTTCGTTTAACTCCTTTCGGCTTGTAATGTTTGAACAATTAATCAAATGTTTAATTGTCGCTTTTATTATATTCATTTCGTTGTGAAATGTCAACAGAAAGCCTCTAACTTCTTCCGTTCGGGATAAATATACTTCCGCTTGGACTAAAGCCGAAAAGCTGTCCCGCGTATCGCGAATAACCGCTTTTATTTTCGGCGGATTTATGTTAAAATAAATCTAAGAGGAGGTTTTGATAATGTCTAAAATAGAATTACCCCATAATCATAATGAAAATATCGACGTTATATACGAATACACGGCGCAAAGTGAAAACTTTCAGATTTTGTCAGCCATATTTAAGCAATTGGGCGACAGCAACCGGCTTCGTATTTTCTGGCTGTTATGCCATTGCGAGGAATGCGTTATAAATATTTCCGCGGTAACGCAAATGAGCAGTCCCGCTGTTTCTCACCATTTAAAGCTGCTTCGGGCAAGCGATTTAATAACAAGCCGCAGAGGCGGAAAGGAAGTATATTACAAGGCCGCCGATACGACGCAGACTAAGCTTTTACATTCGATGATTGAAAGCCTTGTTGAAATTTCCTGTCCGCATAATAACCGAAATTCGGATCGAACGGAATTAATCAAAAAAATTCATGACCGCCTCATACATAATTTGGGCAAAAGATTTACAATAGAAGAGCTGTCAAAACTCTATCATATTAACACATCCTCGTTGAAGTCGGAATTCAAGTCGGTTTACGGACTACCTATAGCGGCGTATATGAAACAATACAAAATGAAATACGCCGCCGAGCGGATTTGTAAAAGCTCCGGCAGTATCGCGGATATTGCCGCTTCAGTCGGATATAAGAGTCAGGGCAAGTTTGCAAAGGCTTTTAAGGACGTCATGAGCCTGTCGCCGGTCGCATACAGAAAGCGGTATAAAAGCGCGTCGAACAATTGAAAAACGCGTTAAACAAGCGAAAGACGTTGAGAAAATCAAGCTTAAACGGACGCCGGTACGACGCGTTTTCCAAAATATTTTTCCGCTTCGTTTTTCAAAAATATATTTTTAAGCCTCGGTTTTAGAATAATTAAGGCGTATTTGAAAAGAATATACTGAAAAGGGAGTGAGAATATGAGCGGTGTACTAATGGCGACGCAATTTTTCTTTACGCTGGTAATAGGAATGTATTTCCTTACAAAGCTGCGCGGTGAAAAAACAGACGGCAAAACGCTCGATGAACAGTCGAAAAAAGAAGCGGAGCATCTTAACGCGATGCGTCGCATAAGTCTTACCGAGCCTATGACGGAGGCTGTAAGACCGCGCGACGTAAGAGATATTATCGGTCAGGAGGACGGCGTACGCGCGATTAAGGCGGCGCTGTGCGGTCCGAATCCGCAGCATATTTTAATATACGGGCCTCCGGGCGTCGGCAAAACAGCCGCCGCAAGGCTTGCTCTCGAGTACGCGAAAAAAAGCGAGGGCACGCCGTTTAAACGCGACGCGAAATTTGTGGAAACCGACGCGACCATAATGCGATACGACGAACGCTCGATAGCCGACCCGCTCATCGGCTCCGTACACGACCCGATATATCAGGGCGCGGGAGCATACGGCTCCGCGGGAGTTCCGCAGCCTAAAGAGGGAGCCGTTTCAAAAGCGCACGGCGGCGTGCTTTTCATAGACGAAATAGGCGAGCTTCAGCAATGTCAGATAAATAAGCTCCTAAAGGTGCTCGAAGACAGAAAGGTTATGTTTGAAAGCGCGTATTACTGCGAGTCAAACAAAACCATACCGACATATATTCACGACATTTTTCAAAACGGTATTCCCGCCGATTTTCGTCTTATCGGAGCGACGACAAGAAAGCCTGAGGATATTCCCGAAGCGATACGCTCGAGATGCGTTGAAATATATTTTAACGCGCTTACAAGGGAGCATATATATCAGATTATCCTCGGCGCGAAGGAAAGGCTTAATCTGTCCGTCGACGACGGAGCCGTAAATCTGATTTCACAGTACGCGAAAAACGGCAGAGACGCCGTAAAAATACTGCAAATGGCTAAAAATATCGCGTTTCTCGACGGACGCGGCAAGATAACCGTCGACGACGCGGCATGGACGCTGCATGAGCTCCGATACACAAACGGAATGTATTTTGAAGGCAATGAAAAAATTGTGGATATATCTGTTATTAAGCCCAAAGAAAAAAACAGTTGAAATATTGAAGAAATGATTATATAATAGTAGTATTATATAATTAAACTGTTCATAGGAGTGAATTCAGATTGGAAAACAAATTAAGATATATGCCGGTAGTTCCTATGCGCGGAATAGCGCTTTTCCCGTATATGACGCTGAATTTTGACGCCGCGCGCGAAATGTCAATAAAAGCTCTTGAAGCGGCGGCGGAAAGCGATTCTATAGTATTTCTGACCGTTCAGAAGGATATAAATACGGAAAAACCCACATTTGACGATATTTACGAAGTCGGCGTCATCGCCGTAATCAAACAGGTAATGCGTATGCCCGGCGGAATAACGAGAGTTATCGTACACGGAATAAAGCGCGGCTTGATAGACGAAATTTCTTCTCAGGAGCCGTTCTTAAAAGCGGGTATAGCCGAATATGACGATATATACGTTGAAAAAACGCCTATGCGTGAAGCGTATATGAGAAGACTCAGAAAAACGTACGAAGAATATTTTTCGCAGAATCCAAAGCTCTCCGCCGAGCATTATATGCGCGTTATGGGAATCGAGGATATCGGAGAGCTGTGCGATACGATCGCCGCGGCGGTTGAGCTGGACGTCGGTACGCGTCAGGATATTCTCATGGAATTCGACGTTTTCCGAAGAACGGAAAAAATAATTTTAGCCGTACAAAATCAGCTTGAGACGCTGCGCATTGAACGAGGTTTGGCGCAGAAGGTCAAGGAAAGAATCGACAAAAACCAAAAGGAATATTATCTTCGCGAGCAGCTCCGCGTTATACAGGATGAGCTTGGCGACAGCGACGGCTTAAAAGCTGAGGTAAAAGAATATACCGAAAAAATAAAAAAGCTGAAAACAGTCAAAAGCACAAAGGATAAGCTGCTGAAAGAGGTTGACCGTTTCTCGAAAATGCCGCCGTCCTCCTCGGAAAGCTCGGTTGTAAGAAATTACCTCGATACCGTACTTGAAATGCCGTGGAACAAGCTGTCAAAAGAAACCTTCGATATAGCCGCGGTGAAAGCGATTCTTGACGAAGATCATTACGGCTTGGAGAATGTTAAGGAAAGAGTTCTTGAATATCTCGCCGTACGGCATATGACCGGCGGTAAAAACAGCGCTATTCTGTGTTTCGCCGGACCTCCGGGCGTCGGCAAAACCTCTGTCGCGAAGTCAATCGCGCGTTCGCTCGGCAGACAGTACGTGCGTATTTCCCTTGGCGGAATACACGACGAAGCCGATATAAGAGGTCACCGAAAAACATATATCGGCGCTATGGAGGGCAGAATCATGGCGGCGATGAAGGAAGCGAAGACAAGAAATCCGCTCATACTGCTTGATGAAATAGACAAAATGGGCGCGGACTACAAAGGCGACCCTTCCGCCGCGCTTTTGGAGGCGCTTGACTATGAGCAGAACGCCGCGTTCCGCGACCACTATATCGAGGCGCCGTTCGACCTTTCGCAGGTTCTCTTTATAACAACCGCAAACACGCTCGACGCCGTATCAAGACCGCTTCTTGACAGAATGGAAATCGTCGAGCTGTCCGGTTACACAAGCGCGGAAAAATTCCATATAGCCAAGGATTATCTTGTTCCGAAATCATTGAAAAACCACGGACTTAAGGAAAATCAGATAAGCATCGCCGACGGCGTTATACGTTCCGTAATAGAGCATTATACGAGAGAAGCCGGCGTAAGAAAGCTTGAGGGGGAAATCAATAAAATATGCCGTAAGGCGGCGAAGCGGCTTCTCGAAGGCGGGAAGAAATCAATAAAAGTTACCGAGAAAAATCTTACCGGCTATCTCGGAAAGGAGCGCTATCATTTTAACATGATGAACGAGCGCGACGAGGTAGGAATCGCGCGCGGTCTGGCGTGGACTTCGGCGGGCGGAGATACTCTTTCAATCGAGGTTAACGTGATGCCGGGAACCGGCAAGGTAGAGCTTACCGGAAAGCTCGGCGACGTGATGAAGGAAAGCGCCGTAGCGGCGATAAGCTACATACGCGCCAACTCAAAAGCCCTCGGTATAAGCGAAAATTTCCACAAAACAAAGGATATACATATTCATGTCCCCGAGGGCGCCGTACCTAAGGACGGTCCTTCGGCGGGTATAACAATGGCGACAGCCGTTGTGAGCGCGCTCACAAAAAATCCTGTCAGGAACGATATCGCCATGACCGGTGAAATCACTCTGAGAGGACGCGTTCTGCCTATAGGAGGTCTTAAAGAAAAATCACTCGCCGCCTTCAGAGCCGGCATAAAGGATATTATAATCCCCGAGGAAAACAGACCGGATATTGACGATGTTCCTGCGGAGGTTCGGAAGAAATTGAATTTCATACCGGTAAACAGTATGGATACCGTTTTGGAAAACGCATTAAGATAAAGTTATAAAGAATGGAGAAATAATATGAATATACACAACGCGTCTCTTACCGTTTCGGCTGTACGCCCGAACCAGTACCCGCAGAACGGACTGATGGAGTTTGCCTTTGCGGGACGCTCCAATGTAGGTAAGTCGTCAATGATAAACAAGCTCTTAAACAGGAAATCGCTCGCGCGCGTTTCGGGTACTCCCGGGAAGACGGCTACAATAAATTTTTATAATATCGACGATACAATCTATCTTGTCGACCTCCCCGGCTACGGCTACGCGCAGCGTTCAAAGTCGGAGACCGAAAAATGGGGAAAAATGATGGAGGATTATCTCGCCCGCCGCGAGCCGCTTGTGCAGACAATTCTGCTGGTAGACAGCCGTCATAAGCCTACAAAGGACGATATAACTATGGCCGAGTGGATACGCTGCTATCACGAAAATCTTATCGTTGTCGCCACAAAAACGGATAAACTCAAGAAAAAGGAAATAGAACCCAATCTTGAATTGATATGGGAAACTCTCGAAATGGGCGAAGACGATTTGCTTGTTCCGTTTTCAACTCAGGACGACGAGGGGAAATGCTCCGTATGGGATATGATTGAAATGATGCGCGCGGGCGAGCTTTACCCTTACGCGGAGAATCCGGACGGCGAATAATCAAGGCTTTAATAAGACGTAATTAAATTTCAGGAGGATATGCAATTGAAAAAAGTATTGGCGTTTTTTATAACAATGTGCGCTTTATCCGTAAGCGCGAGCGCGGCGGATATAAATTTTACGCCCGAGGGCGGCGGAAAATGGATTTACTGCAACAATCCCGAGGGAATACGGAACGTTGATTTAATGAACAGCGGCGATAACCCGCCGTCGTACATAATGAATAACGAAGCTCTTGAGCCTGATTTGTACGATTTTCTTCTGTGCCATGTCAACAGCACCGACTCCGACGACGGATACGGCGTCGGATATAACATTGAACTCGACGCGGAAATCACAGCTCTCGAGGACAGCGAGCTGACAATCAACAAAGCCTTTTTTGAAACGCCTTCCGACAAGGCGTTTATATACAGTAACGGCGCTTGGGCGAAGGAAACAAACAAATTCGGCTGTCTCCAAAGTCTCGCCTCATATCTCGGAATAAACATGTGCGAGCTGAACGGCTCATGGCTTTACGAGGCGCAGCCGTACGAGCCGGTTAACGTTGAGATAGAGGAAGGCGAAACGGTATGGCTCAGCGATTATCTTGACAGCTATGACAAAATCGGATACGGCAAGCCTGTTCAGATAATCGGTCAGTTCGAGCTTACGTCGGGAAAAATCGACTTCAATGTCGCGGCGTTCAAATCGGGCGATGAAGTCGGCGACAGAAGCGAATTCGACAAGGACGCGAAGTTCGGCAGCTATATTTATACACGAACCCAGAAGGGGATTGCCGACACTCTGCCAAAGGTTAACACGGAGCTTGAATATATAATTGACAATACCGTCCGGGACGGCGAAACGCTGCAAAACATAGTATACAACCAATATCAGCCCGATGGGTATACGACAGACGCATGGTGTACCAATCTTAATCCGCAGGACGATATATGGTCAAAGGATATTGCGGCGCAGTCGGACCTTCTTACCATAAAATACAAGGACGACTCAAAGCTTGAATATTACGGCTCGAAGGTAAAGAAAAAGGATAAGGACAATATATGGATATGGGATCCGTTCCACAGCGATACCGCGGAATATCAGGGCGCGGCGACATGGTATAAAGCCGACGAGTACGCGCCGAATTACGAGCTGTCCGAAAAGCGAAGCAATCAGGGCTACGCGTGCAGTATGGGAAATTACGGCGTAACGGAAAGCTATCATATTAAGGCTGTGAATAAAACGCATACGGATAAGTATTTTGAATATTCCGCGGAAACAGTTTCCAATATCGCGGTATACGTGGAGGACGAAGACGGCAAGCACAGCGGTCTTCTGAAGGGCGAGAAAATTCCCGCGGTAAAGGATACGATGGCGAGTGTGCTTATTCCGGCGCAGTCGGAAAAGGAATTTACGATAAATATGGTTCTCCCCATCAACTACGTCGGCGGTATAAAAAATTCATTCTCCGTAAGCGATGAAAGTCATATCGCCAATACATACGAGGATTATGTAAAAAATCCCGGCGCACAGGAGGGACCCATAACAACAGGCGTTCTCGCAAGCGAGGTAAAGGATGAGCTTCCGCAGGAAATTCACGACATAATCCGCGGCAATTACGACAGCTTTGAGCTTATAGAATCCGATACGGGTTATATGCTGCGCTGGATTGAATGGGACGGATGCCCTTACTATTATACCGACCGTTGGGGCAAAGTAAAAACGCTGTATTTCCTCGATGAGGATTACAATATTACGGACAAGTATGAATTTGATAAAATTATAAGGCTCGCGCTGTTTTATGACGGATACTATTACGTTGAGGACGCCGACGGCGTCCGATACAAATCCGAGGACGGTCAAAACTGGGAAAGCTATACAAAACGTCTTCCGCTGCCCGATATTACCTTTAATCAATCTCAGCCGTCAAAATGGGCGGCTGATGAAGTCAGACGCGCGTATGAAATCGACGTCGCTCCGTATGAGTACAAGGATAAACTCGTCTATACAAGCAGCATGACAAGAGAAACCTTCTGCGATGTTCTCGCAAATATGTTAAGTCTTAAAGATATGCTGCCCGAAGCCGGAGATATGAAATTCAAGGATACCGAAAACGAAAATGTTGCGCGTCTGAATAACGCCGGTATTATTTCAGGATATGACGACGGTACCTTTAAGCCAAAAAAAGGAATAACGCGCGAAGAAGCCGCAATGCTTCTTTATAACACGGCGTGTTACATGAAGCGCGGCATATTCTATAAAAATTATCTCACTCCGTCGTTTGGCTATTCCGACGACGCAAATATCGGAGAATGGGCAAAAGCTGCCGTTTACCAAATGAAAAAATCCGAGATAATGTCCGGAGTTGGCGGCAATATATTCGCGCCGAAAAATCAGTATACAAACGAACAGTCAATTGCGACTATTCTGCGGCTGTACGATATGATTTGACCGTAAAAGGGACGGTTCATATGAACCGCCCCTTTTTGCGTCTGTTTTATTTCAGCGTCAGTCTAATCCTGTCCGCTACCATCGCGATAAACTCGGAATTTGTCGGCTTTCCCTTACCGGTGTGAATCGTATATCCGAAAATTTCATTCATTATCTCGGGCTTTCCCCTGCTCCACGCTACTTCAATCGAGTGACGTATCGCCCTCTCGACTCTGCTCGCCGTTGTGTTATAAGCCTTAGCGATTTCCGGATATAGCTGTTTTGTTATAAAATTAAGCAAATCCATATTTTCCACAACCATCATTATTGCGCTTCTGATGTACTGATAACCTTTTATATGTGCGGGTACCCCAAGCTCATGTATAAAATCGGTCACTACCGTTTCCAAATCCGCGTCGTTTTCTTTTGCCGGCAAAGCGGCGGTTTTTATACCTATACCCGGAGCCAATATCTTCGGCGATACGGCAATATCACGGATTACCTCGCATATTCTCTCGTTGCTCTGAGGCTTGAGGAGGCAATAGTCCGCGCCGGGCGTAACAGCCGCCGCCATATTAATCGCTGTCGATGAAATGGAATATACAACTATTTTCGGTCTTTTGGGCAGCGGGTCGGATCTCAGCCTTTTCAAAACGCCTATTCCGTCCAGCTTCGGCATTACCAAATCAAGTATAACCGCGTCCGGATGATTTTCAATTATTTTGGCATAAGCCTCTTCCCCGTCGTATGCGGCGGATACCTCCATGTCGGTCTGAGCGCCGATATACTCCGCCAGCTCCGCATTCAATTCCTTGTTGTCATCCGCTATCAAAACAGATATCTTGTTGTTCATAAATAAAATCCTCCTATCATAATACTATAACAAAATTGTTTTTGCAGCTAAAATATACAGTTATTTCCATTTGCATTAGTATATTACCATATTTTGGAATTAAAATCAAGATATTTTTCAAATTTTTTCCAGAAAATTTAATTTATAGACAATAAAGCATAAAAAAATAACAAATTTAGAAGGAAATTATATACATAAAAGCTATAAAAAAGGCGCCGCTTAACGCGGCGCCTTTCAATTTCTGTTTTAAGCTGTCATCACGGCTGTTTGCCGATATAAGCAAGAATACCGCCGTCTACATAAAGAACGTGACCGTTTACAGCGTTTGAAGCGTCCGAAGCAAGGAATACTGCCGGACCCGTCAATTCCTCAGCCTGAAGCCATCTGCCTGCGGGAGTTCTGCCGCAGATAAACTGGTCGAACGGATGTCTTGAGCCGTCAGCCTGCTTCTCGCGAAGCGGAGCCGTCTGCGGCGTCGCGATATAACCCGGACCTATGCCGTTACACTGGATATTGTACGCGCCGTACTCAGAGCAGATATTTCTTGTAAGCATTTTAAGACCGCCCTTTGCCGCCGCGTAAGCCGATACCGTCTCGCGTCCAAGCTCCGACATCATTGAGCAGATGTTTATAATCTTGCCGTGACCCTTCTTAATCATCGA
>CAYRSG010000025.1:0-23834 GCA_964426905.1 uncultured Clostridium sp.
CCCGTGGGAAGAAATTCCCGTACCGGTTCGACCCCGGTCATCGGCACCACGTAAAACCGCTTAAACACTACGTTTGAGCGGTTTTTGTTTATTTTAATTTACGCGGAGCGCAGGATTTTGAGGAGCTTCGCCAATCGCTTGCCGATTCGTGTATTTTATCTTGCCAATTCGTATATTTTATGATAAAATGTATGCGTAGTATAATATTGAATGAGGTTTACTTTTGTAAAATAACGCAGGCTTTATTTAACATATCTTATTCAAAGTATGAATTGCGGATTGTGTTTTTATTCTTGAGAAAATATTTTAATTTACGGAGGTCGGAAAGTGAAAAAAAGGATTTTGAGTTTGTTTATAATAATATCGACGTTGATCGCCTGCGCGCCGATAATCGTAGTCGCGGAAACAAGCGGCGTTTGCGGAGAAAATGTAACATGGTCGCTTGACGGCGACGGTACGCTTACGATAAGCGGCAAGGGAGATATGAAGGATTATTATTCTTCCGTACCTTGGGAAAGCAGCCGCTCAAGCATTATAAACGCCGTTATAGAAAACGGCGTTACAAGCATCAGCTCTTACGCGTTTTACAACTGCGAGAACTTAACGAACGTCGCTATCGGCGACGACGTTAAAAGTATCGGCTCCAATGTGTTTTACAACTGTAAGAGCTTAACGAGCGTTACCATCGGCGGCGGCGTTAATAGTATCGGCTCCTATGCGTTTTACGGCTGCGGCGGCTTAGACAGCGTGTATATATCGGATATGACGGCTTATTTGAACATAGCTTTCGGCAACGAAAGCTCCTGCCCTATGTATTACGCAAACAAATTATATTTAAATGATGAACGCGTTACATCGCTCGATATTAAGAACGGAATAACAAAAATCCCGAATTACGCGTTTCGCGGCTGCGACAGTCTAAAAAGCGTTACAATCCCCGCCGGCGTTACGAGCATCGGCAAAGAAGCGTTTTACTGCTGTAAAAGCTTAACAGACGTTACTATTCCTGACAGCGTTACAAGCATCGGTTCTTCAGCGTTTTACCGTTGCGAGAGTTTAACGGACGTTATTGTCCCGGACAGCGTTACAAGCATCAGCGATTGGATGTTTTACTTCTGTAAGAGCTTAACGGACGTCGCTATCGGCGCCTACGTTAAAAGTATCGGCTCGTACGCGTTTTTCGGTTGCGTCGGTTTAGAGAAAATAATGATTCCGCAAAGCGTAACGGAAATCAAGAAAAACGCTTTCAGCGGCTGTTCAGGTCTGACAACCGTTGAATACGGCGGCAGTGAGGCGGAATGGAACGAAATATATATCGACAGTAACAACGATTATTTAAAAAACGCCGCGATAAATTACAACGGCGCCGGTTCAGAGCCGACTGCGGAGCCGACCGCGGAGCCTACGGCGGAACCGACCGCGGAACCGACTTCAGAACCTACGGCGGAACCGACTGCGGAACCTACGGCGGAACCGACTGCGGAGCCGACCGCGGAACCTACGGCGGAACCGACTTCAGAACCTACGGCGGAACCGACCGCGGAACCTACGGCGGAGCCGACCACGGAACCTACGGCGGAACCGACTGCGGAGCCGACCGTGGAGCCGACCGTGGAGCCGACGCTTATTCCTTCGAGAAAGGAAGTAACGGTTGAGCCTCCGACGGTAAGCGTGCCGAGCGGAAGAGTGCCAATGGGGACGGCTGTCACAATATCGCCGTCGTCCGCGCATATTGCATATTCTGTAAACGGCGGCGAATGGCAGTATGAATATTTCGCGAAAACCATTACAATAACCGAAGACGCCGTCCTTACCGTTAAATCGTGGGTTGACGCATTGGAGGAGGGAACAGTATATATAACTCCCGAGGCCGTATATACATATACGGTGGAAAATAATGTAAAATACCCTTATGAAATAACGCTCTTGCGGTTTACGGACACAAGCGGAAACGAAATAATATTGCCGGAGCAGGGGAAAAGCTTTATTGTCGAAGCCGGTATTGTAAAGCGAGAGGAACGCGATGAAAAGGATTATTTGTTCGTCTCCGTCTACGATGAAGACGGAGCGTTGATGAACGTTGACTATGTTAAAGCAAAGTATACGGTCGGCGGCGAATATTACTTCGGCTTTAATATTCCGGCGTCGGAAAAAGCTGTCGGTAGTTTAAAAGCGTTCGTTTGGAATACGTTTAATTCAATGGAACCGCTTGCGGAAACGAAAATATTAGCGCCTGTCATAACGAGAAATACGTAAACGATAAGCGTTGGAGATTTTTACGGATAACGTAAAAGAAGACGGGCAAAGTCCGTCCTCGAAGCTTGCCGGAGCTTTTTATTCGGATGCTTTGCATTCCTCTGCGACGCGCAATATTATTTTTACGTTCTCACTGTATATATCGTCAAGCATTTCCATCGGCAAGGGATTTTTGCCGACGCCGATTTCCACGGTAAAGCCTTCCCGTCCGAACTCTTTTATAAACCAATCCTTACAGCCGCCGAACGATGCGGTACCGTCCGGTATGCATACGGCGTAACCGCTTGCTTCAGCCATTTTCCTCGCAATTTCAAGAGACCTTTTGCCTGTCATTCCGTCAAAATCGTAATAAATCTCTTTTCCCTGTGAATGAAACGCCAGCAGCATATCAAAATTTTCCTTCCGTACAAAATCCACAACCGCTTTTGTTTCAGGCTCCGATACGGCGTATTCGCCGCCGTATTTTGACGGCGAAGGTCTGTCGGCTACCATACGCCAGTCCGCGTCAAAATTGTGATTTATATCAACTCCCCTCGCGTTAGCCTGCCAAATCTGATTGAAGCTGTGTATTCCTACCTCGCTTATCAGACGGCGGTGATGTTTATTCGTAATATCAAGTCCGTTTACAGCAATATCAACGCCGTCCGGATTTACCATCGGCGCTATGTACAGCGCGACATCTTCTTTCAGTTTTTCGACGTCGCTCCCGAAATACTCTCTCCCATCGTTTAAAGCGGACGTATACTCCAAAGCAAACTTCATAAGAAACGCCGACGTCAGATACTCCAGTCCGTGATACGCTCCGCTCAAAAAAATCTTTTTCTTTCCGCAGCCAATCTTTAAACACGGGATATCCTTTTCCATAACGCTTTTTCCAATCGAAAAAAATTCCGCGTCGCGGCTGACTGCGGCAAGCCTGTCTATATCTTCAAGAAGTTCCGCATAATCATAACTCATTTTTATTCCTCCATAAAAAGTTATTATATATTAGATTATGCGCCCGCGGACAACTTTATGATAAATCGGCTGACGATACGGCGTAAACGGTATAAAATAATATCCGCGCAAAAAACGGTAAGAGAGATTTTTATAGTCTCTCAAATCTCGGCTCGAAAAGCGCCTCGCTGTTTCCGATTTGACCGTTATATATAAAGAGGGACGCTAAATTAATTTAGCGTCCCCAATTGATTTAGCGTCCCCGTTTTTCACGGTGTAAGTTTATTCAAATCAACTCTGTTTCTTTTGCCGCCCATTATAAAAGTGTCGATGTTTTTAAATATTTCATTCATGCATCTCACTCGCGCCTCGTACGCGCCCCACGCCATATGAGGCGTAAAAATAACGTTCGGCTTTTGGAGTATTCTGTTATACGGGCTGTCGGCGCTCATCGGCTCCGCAGCGTACACGTCAATTCCGAGTCCGCCGATTTTTCCGCTCTCAACCGCTTCGGCAAGCGCTTCCTCATCCGCCGCCGCGCCACGCGAAACATTGATAAATATAACGCCGTCCTTCATCATATCAATGTGTTTTTTATCTATCATTCCGCGCGTTTCGGCTGTCAGCGGAACGTGAACGGAAATTATATCCGACCTTTCGCACAGCTCCTCCAAATCGACAAAGCAGTCCCCGCCGCGTGTTTTACGCGGCTTGGCTATAACCTCCGCGCCCAGAGCTCTCGCTATATAAGCGACGCGGCGTCCTATATTTCCGAATCCTACTATCCCCCATGTTTTGCCGGAAATTTCATTAAAATACGGCTTTAAATGATTCTGTACTCCGCCGCGCGTATATTTTCCGCTTTTTACATATCCGTCAAACTCGGAAAGGCGCGTCATCAGAGACAGCGCCATTGAAGCCGTAAGCTGCGCGACCGAGTCCGTGGAATATCCGCGTACGTTGCATACCGCTATTTCCTTCCGCCAGCAGTATTCTATATCGATATTGTCATAACCCGTCGCGGTCACGCATATGAGCTTCAGTTTTTCCGCGCGCGGAAGATTGTCCGCGCCAAGCTTTATTTTGTTCACGATTATTACATCGGCGTCTTTAATTCTCTCTTCCAGCTGCCGCTCCGCAGTCGTCGGGTAAACGGTCACGGAACCGAATTTTTCAAACTGCGAGAACTCAATGTCGTCGCCGAGAGTTTTCGCGTCAAGAATTACAATATTCATTTTAATCTCCGTTCCGCCGCCTTGCGGGCGGCACAAATCATAACGCGGAAAAGAAGCGAGCGGGTTGCGCGTTTGAGGAGCGTCGACGTATGAGTATGCTTCAAGCTCCAAAGACGCGCAAAATGCGCCGCTTACTTTTCGCGTTAGCTCTCCTCGTTATACACAAGAGCGCTAAGCTTTTCCCACAAATCAGGATAAGACTTTTTCAAATTTATCGGAACAAAATCACGGTTCACAAAACCATGTACCGTTTTCCCCGTTGTCATCAGCTTCATTTCGGGCAGCTTATATACCTCGTAGCCGAACTCGCATCTTGCGACCGTCAATTTCGTCATTCTGCACTTTACGACAGCCTCGTCTTCATAGCGCAGTCCGCCGTAATATTTTGCCGCCGTTTCTGTAAGAGGCAGAAGTACTCCCATCTTTTCCATTTCGGAATACGTCATGCCGCTCTTCTTTATAAAATCGGTTCTCGCCATTTCAAACCACGGATAATACCTCGAATGATGCACTATTCCCATCATGTCCGTCTCGGCGTATCTTACCGTGAGGCGCGTTTCGCTTTCGTATGACATTGCATTTCCCTCCCGAATACCGGCGCGTTAATCGTCTATCTTTTCAGTTCCCGAATAGACCAGTCCGCGCTTCGCGTCCATAGTGATAGTCGTACCGCTCTTTAACACCTTTGTCGCGCCGGGAGCCGCTACTATAACGGGAATATCGAGCGCCGCCGCAAGCACGCCCGCGTTATTTGCCTCGCCCGTTTCCTCGGAAATGATTCCCGAAGCCTTTTTGAGCGTTGGTATCATATCCTTTGTAACGCTTTCGGTAACGACTATATCGCCGTCCGCGAAGTTCTTTTTCAGTTCATCGCAATCCTTTGCAACGCACACATTCGCCGTTATGTTCAGCGGAGCGAGTCCCCTGCCGCTCACAAGAATATGTCCGACAAGATGAACCTTCATGATATTAGTAGTTCCCGCGACGCCCATAGGCGCGCCGCCGGTTATTACGACGAGGTCGCCGTCTTTTATAAGCCCCGTACTCTGCGCGCACTCTACGGCGTGGTCAAACAGCTCGTCTGTATTGCTTCTCGCCTCGCTCATAATCGGTATAACGCCCCACGAGAGATTTAACTGTCTTCTCGCCTTTACGCTCAACGTGGGCGCGATTATCGGGCACGACGGTCTGAAACGCGAAATCTGCACAGCCGTTCCGCCCGAATACGTCAGAGCGATTATAGCCGCCGCATGCAAGTCGTGCGCCGTTGTACATGTGGCGTGACTTATAGCGTTTGTAACATCCATGCGCGAGTCAAAATTCATTCGTTCAAGTCTCTTTACATAGTCGATATCATTCTCCGTTCTCTCGGCAATCGAAGCCATTGTCTTTACGGTTTCCACGGGATACTTTCCGATAGCCGTCTCGCCCGAAAGCATTATCGCGCTTGTGCCGTCGTAAATAGCGTTCGCGACGTCCGTTGTTTCCGCTCTTGTCGGTCTTGGGTTCCTTATCATCGAGTCAAGCATCTGCGTCGCGGTGATAACAACCTTGCCGGCTCTGTATGTTTTTTTTATAAGGCTTTTCTGTATAACCGGCAAATCCTGCATGTCGATTTCGACGCCCATATCGCCTCTCGCGACCATTATGCCGTGCGACTCGCGGATAATGTCGTCTATATTGTCGACGCCCTCCGCGTTTTCTATTTTCGCTATTACTCTTATTCTCTGACCGCCGTGATGCTGGAGAATATTTTTTATCTCTTTTACGTCTGACGCCGTACGCACAAACGACGCCGCTATAAAGTCGACGTCCTGCTCTATTCCGAACAGAATATCGTCCTCATCCTTCCGGCTCATATACGGCATTGACAGCGACACGTTCGGAATATTTACGCCCTTTTTATTTGAAATAACTCCGCCGTTTTTTACCTGACATATTATCTTGTCGCTCTTGACGCTTATAACCTCCATTTCTATAAGTCCGTCGTCAATCAAAATTCTATCGCTCGCTTTCACATCCTTCGGCAAATCGGGGTAAGTTATCGAAACCTGGTTTTCGTTGCCCTCAACGTCGCCGGTACAGAGCGTAAATCTCTGTCCCTCTTTAAGCTCCGCCTTTCCTTCCTTAAAATCCCTGATTCTTACCTCAGGACCTTTCGTGTCAAGCAGAATGGCTATCGGCATTTCGAGCTCGTCTCTCACCTTTTTTATTCTGTTTATTCTCTCCAGCGCCTCCTCGTGCGTGCCGTGCGAGAAATTGAGACGAGCGACGTCCATTCCGCTAAGCATTAAATTTCTTAATACTTCCTCGTCGTCCGTGGCGGGTCCCATTGTGCAGATAATTTTCGTTCTTCTCATACGCTCCTCCTTTTAAGTTCCCTTATCCAAAAACAGGACTGTTTCTTTAACAGCCCCGTTTCATTATTATACGCTCAGCTTCTTCGCCAAATTAATAAGCTGCTGCGGAAGCTCCTTCTTCATAGCGAGTCCTTCCTCAATATCCACATCGACGATAAGATGGTCGCGCATACAAACAATTCTGTTTTGCTTGCCCTCAAGCAAAAGCTCAACAGCCTTACAACCCATTTCGCTCGCGACAACTCTGTCGCGCACGGTCGGACTTCCGCCTCTCTGAACATGACCGAGAATTGTGGCTCTCGACTCGATACCTGTTTTATCCTCGATTTCCTTAGCCATTTCGAGAACGCCGCCGACGCCCTCGGCGACAACTATGATTGAATGTTTCCTTCCTCTTGATTTACCTTCAAGTATCGGACGCAGCACATCCTCGTCGAAGCTCCATTCTCTTTCCGGCACGAGAATAACCTCCGCGCCGCAGGCTATACCCGCCTGAATGGCAATATAACCCGCCGCTCTGCCCATAACCTCGATAATCGAGCATCTCTCATGGCTCTGCGCCGTGTCTCTTATCTTGTCGACGGCGTCCTTAACAGTGTTAAGACATGTATCGTAGCCGACAGTGTACTCGCTGCAGCTTATATCATTATCGATCGTACCCGGAAGCGCGATAGTCGGAAGTCCCGCGGCGCACAAGTCTCGCGCGCCCCTGAAAGAGCCGTCTCCGCCTATAACAACAAGTCCGTCGAGTCCGAATACCTTAGCTATTTCCACGGCTTTTTTCACTCCCGAGGGTTCCTTAAACTCAAGGCAGCGGGCAGTCTGAAGAATCGTTCCGCCTCTCTGGAGTATCTCTGAAACGCTTCTCGCGTTCATTTCCACCAATTCGCCGTTTATAAGTCCGTTATATCCGCGTCTTACGCCGAATACCTTGAGTCCGTAATACGATCCCACTCTGACGACGGCGCGTATCGCCGCGTTCATTCCGGGAGCGTCGCCTCCGCTCGTTAATACTCCGATTGTTCTTACATTCTTGTTATCCATAACTGTCAATCCTCCCACGATATTTAAAATAATTCATTCTCAAAAATCAAATCCTGCGCCTTTTCAAGCTCGGTACCGGGAACAAGCACCTCGTAACAGCAGCTGTTTTCATCGTCGCCGCTGGAACGCCTTATTCTCGATATTATTTCATTCTTTAAAAATACCTCAGCGAGCTTTTCGGATATTTCCTTCGACTGAGACACATATACCACTGTCCACATATTCTAACCTCCCGGCGCGTAAAGCGCAACAATTTATCTTGCGTCTGACGTCACTTTGCCGTGCTTTGTATATATTTCCGCGGCGCCGTTGATTTTAATCGCGGTAGTATCAGGCGTAAACTGCGCGAGAAAAACCTCTCCCTTATCAAGCTTCTCGGTATGATGAAATTTTGTGTCTTTACCGCTCGTAAGCCCTATAATATTAACTCCTTTTTCCAGCGCTTTAACTACAATATAATCCTCTTCCATATAATATACCTCATTCCGATGATTTTTAATAACAAGACGTCTATATCATAATATAGCATTTCGGGAAATTTTTCAAGAGTAAATCCATTAAAAATTTATCCTTCGCTTTTGTATGTTTTGTCTAATTTTACCTACTTGATTTTCACGTTATCGTCGCCGAATATGCTCTTTAAGTCATTAAGCGCGTTAACGGCGCCGTTAAACCACAGTCTGCGCGGCGCCGCCGCCATTTTTTTCGTATCCGCGAAGAACAGTCTTACCTCCATATCCCCCCGGTAAGGCGCGAGAGCTTCTTCTATTTTTTTTAGCGCGGCGCCGTCGCGCGTACCGAGCTTTATATACAGTCTTTTCGGTTCTTTTCTGTCCGCGCACGCCGCGTCTATCGGCTGAGCGGACTGCATTAGGAGTTTCGGCTCCTCGTCCTCGCGTATAGAAAGCCGGCACGAGACGGCGACAAGATTATCCTCCTGAAGAATAGATGAATATTCCGAAAGCGTCTTAGGGAAAACGATGCACTCGACGCTTCCGTATACGTCCTCAAGCGTAAGAAACGCCATCTGAGCGTTGGCGCGCGTCGTTTTGTTCTTTCTTGAAGCTATCGCCGCGCATATTATTATCATGTCTCCGTCTTTTATTCCGCCCTCGGCGGCGTGGTAATTGCCCTCGTCGTCGCGCCGCACGCTTGTGAGAACATCGCTTATATTATATTTTGTAAGTTTTTTGATTTTATCCGTATATTCCTCCATAGGATGTCCCGAAAAGTACATCCCCGTCGACTGCTTTTCCAATTTCAGCTTTGTTTTTGAGTCAAGCTCCGCTATGTCGGGAAATTCCATTTCCGACGGCTCGTCAAGCATGTCGAAAAGCGACGTCTGTCCCGCTACGTTATCTCTCGCCGCTCTCGCGGTTCCCTCAAGAGCTTTTTCGTAAACCGCCAGAAGCTGAGAACGCCTTATTCCCATAGAATCAAACGCTCCGCAGTAAATAAGTCCTTCAAGCGCGCGCTTGTTCATATCCTTTAACGCCATTCTGTCTATAAAATCGGAAAAGCTCTTGAACTCGCCTCCCGATTTACGCTCGTTTACAAGATTTATAATCATCGCTCTGCCAACGTTCTTAACGGCTGAAAGTCCGAATCGTATGCTGCCGTTCTCAACCGTGAACGTGTCCTCGCTCTTATTTACGTCCGGCGGAAGACGGTCAATCCCCATATCCTTGCAGTTAGCGATATAATGGTTAATCTTGTCCATGTCGTCAACGCTCGATATCAGCGCCGCCATAAACTCAACCGGATAAAATGTTTTTAAGTACGCGGTCTGATACGCGACAAACGCATACGCCGCGGCGTGCGATTTATTGAAGGCGTAATTCGCGAAATCGTTTATTTCATCAAAAATCGCGATCGCCGTTTTCTCGTCGATACCGTTTTTGATGCAGCCCGGAATATCTCCGTCCTCGCTGCCGTATATAAAATTCCGGCGTTCAATCTTCATCTGCTCGGCTTTCTTCTTGCTTATCGTGCGGCGCATCCGGTCCGCCTTGCCGAGAGAATATCCCGCGAGAGTACGGACAATCTCAAGCACCTGCTCTTGATAAACCATACATCCGTAGCTGACATTAAGTATATTTTCAAGAAGCGGATGCTTGTAGGTGATTTTATCCGGATTTTTCTTATTCGAGATATATCTCGGAATCTGCTCCATAGGACCGGGACGGTAAAGAGCGATTCCCGCTATGATATCCTCGAACGAATCCGGCTTGAGCTCCTGCATAAACGACTGCATACCCGCGCTTTCAAGCTGGAACACGCCGTCCGTATTTCCCGATGAAATAAGCTCGTACACTTCCTTACAGCTATAGTCTATGCTGTCAATATCGAGGTCTATTCCTCTTGTCTTTTTAATTATTTTCACAGCGTTTCCTATAACGGTCAGGTTGCGGAGTCCGAGAAAATCCATTTTCAGAAGTCCGAGAGCTTCAACGGCGTCCTTCGTAAACTGCGTTGTAATAAAATTTTCATTATTAAGCTGCAGCGGTACGTAATTCACAAGCGGCTCGCTTGTTATAACAACTCCCGCGGCATGGGTGGAGGCGTGTCGCGGAAGTCCCTCAAGCGCCATGGACGTATCGAGAAGCTCCGTTATTTTCGGATCGTTCTCGTACATCGCCCTAAGCTCCGCGCTTATATCTATCGCCTTCGAGATTGTCATTTTCAAATCGAACGGCACGAGCTTCGCCACTTTATCAACCTCGGCATACGGAATATTCATAGCGCGTCCCACATCGCGTATCGCGAGCTTAGCCTTCATTGTGCCGAATGTGACTATCTGCGCCACCTGTTCCTCTCCGTACTTCCCGACGACGTAGTCGATAACCTTCTGGCGCCCTTCCGGCGCGAAATCTATATCTATATCCGGCATGCTCACGCGCTCGGGATTCAGAAAGCGCTCAAAAATAAGCGAGTATTTTATCGGATCGACCTTTGTTATTCCAAGACAGTACGAAACAATACTTCCCGCCGCGCTGCCTCGTCCGGGGCCGACTATAACGTCGTTATTTTTCGCGAAGCGAATAAAATCCCATACAATGAGAAAATAATCCACAAATCCCATGCTTTTTATAACGCCCAGTTCATAATCAAGACGGCCGCGCAGCTCCTCGGTGACAGGCGAATATCTCTCCTCAAGTCCCTTTTCGCACAGTTCCCTGAGATATATGAACGCGTCCTTGCCGTCAGGCACGTCAAACGACGGCAGATGACGCGTATTAAAATCAAAATCAACATTACACCTTTCGGCAATCTTTTCCGTGTTTTCTATCGCTTCCGGCACATACTCAAACAAATCCGCCATTTCCTCCGGCGATTTTATATAAAATTCCTCCGTCTCAAACCTCATTCTGTCGGGGTCGTCAACCGTTTTTTCCATTTGTATGCACATAAGCACATCCTGGTATTTCGCGTCCTCTTTTTTGAGGTAGTGTATGTCGTTTGTCGCGACAAGTCCAACTCCCGTTTCGCGCGACAGCTTTATTATGTCGGGTATTATGCGTTTTTGCTCGCTTATTCCGTGATCCTGTATTTCAAGAAAATAATTGTCCTTTCCCAGCGCGCTTACATATCGTTCTACAATCTCCTTCGCGCCCTCGTAATCGCCGCGCAGAACCGCCTTCGGAACCTCGCCCGCCAGGCACGCGCTGAGCGCGATTATTCCTTCGCTGTGCTCCTTTAAAAGCTCAAAATCAATTCTCGGTTTATAATAAAAGCCGTCTATATAACCCGATGAAACCATTTTAATAAGGTTATGATAGCCGGTCTGATTTTCCGCAAGCAAAATGAGATGACTCGTCTTGTTGTCAATGTCATGCACCTTGTCAAAACGGCTTCTCGGCGCCATGTATACCTCGCAGCCTATAACGGGATGTATTCCCTGCGAAAGCGCCTCCCGGTAAAAGTCAACCACGCCGTACATAGAACCGTGGTCCGTAATCGCGCAGGAAGTCATGCCGAGTTCCTTTACGCGCGCTATCAGCTTTTTTATGCTCGCTTCGCCGTCCAAAAGACTGTATTCCGTATGCGTATGAAGATGACAGAACCGCATTGTTTTACCTCCTTTGTTTAGAATGTATCTTACTATATACTGTCCGCGAATTCCAATATTCGGTTCAGCCGGTGATTCACTCCCGACTTGCCTATCGGAGGATTTGTCTTTTCCCCCAGTTCCTTTAAACTATCCTCAGGGTACTCCTCGCGCAGAGCCGCTATTTCCTTGAGCGCGTCCGGAAGCTTATCCCATTTTTTTGCATCCTTTATCGTCTTTATCGCGTGGAGATGCTTTGACGAAGCCTTCGCGGCCTTGTTTGTATTTGCGTTCTCGCAATTCACGCGTCTGTTGACGCTGTTTCGCATTTCCTTCTCCGCCTGAATATTAAACATCTCAAAAGCGAAATTCGCCGCGCCCATATATCCGATAATATCCGCTATTTCCTCGCTGCCCTTAATATACGTCACGTAATAACCCTTACGTCTTGTTATCTTTGATGCAAAGCCGTCCTCCGAAAGAATTTCTTTAAGACGATTCGCCTGTTCCTCATTTTTGGTGTTGAACTCGAGATGATATCCTTTCTGCGGATTTGTAACGCTCCCGCCGCCCAAAAACGCGCCTCTGACAAACGACGCGCGGCAGCATGAAAACGGCATACCGCCAACAAGCGGTATACCGTCCGCTATATTCTCAACCTGATAAATATCGTCTATGTTGATACGCGTCGCCTTAGACGCCCGCTCCGCTTTAGCTTCAATACCGAACGAAACGGATATATCTTTTAAAATTCTTGCCGCCGCGCTTTCATTTTCAGTCGCGAACTTCACGCGGCTCTCGCTTACGCTTCCGCCGAACGCAAGCGCGCCGGCAAGCTCGCACGCCGCGCAGCTTCGGCAGACGTATTCCGTTTTGCAAAGTTTTTCCTTTATCTGCGATGAAAAAGACATACAAAGCAGTCCTTTCGCTATTTATTCTCAAAATAATCCGCGTCGGCGCCAAGTCTCATTATCGTTCTCGCCAGACGGCTGAAGTTATGGCGTATTTTGCTGTTCCTGACAATCAAAAGATTACCTTGGACAAGCTTCGCCCTCTTCAGTATCTTCGCCGCGTCAATCTCAATCTCATGCGCGTGCTCCAGCGCGTAATTTTCCTTTAACCCCTCCGGAATCATCGCGTTATTCGCTATAACTATATCCGCTATTCCCTCATACGAGTGACGTTCTATCGCGGCAAGATGAGCGCTTGCCGTATACCCCTCGGTTTCGCCCTGCTGGCTCATTATATTGCAGACGTAAATCTTTACGGCTCCGCTCTTCTTTATCGCGTCCACAACTCCGTCCACAAGCAGATTAGGTATTATGCTTGTATACAGGCTTCCCGGTCCCAGCACGATTATATCCGCCTTTTCAATAGCCTTTATAACTCCCTCGACGGGTTTTGGATTTTCCGGATTTACCATAACGCGCGCGATTCCGCTTTTCTCCCCGTTACGATGAACGCCTATACGAGATTCGCCCTCTATAATTCTTCCGTCCTCCAGCTCGGCGCTCAGCGTCACCGCCTCGTTAGTCACGGGATATACCGTTCCGACAACGCCCGCCAGACGGCTGAATTTCTTTACCGCCTCGTCGAAGCTCGACGATGTTTCGTTAAGCGCGGCAAGGAACAAATTGCCGAGGCTGTGTCCTTTCAGGCTTCCGTCCTTAAACCGAAAATTAAGAAGCTCGCCCATCACGGGGTCTACCTCCGCGAGCGCGCTTACGCAGTTACGCACATCTCCGGGCGCCGCCATTCCGAGATCGGCTCTTAGTATTCCCGAAGAACCGCCGTCGTCCGCGACTGTCACAACCGCGGTTATATTATGCGTATGTAGCTTTAAGCCCTTGAGCATAGTGGAAAGTCCCGTGCCGCCGCCTATCGCAACGACTCTTGTATCTGAAATCATATGTTCAATCCTCTTTAATACACAAATATACGGAAAATCTTATTCTCTGCCTATATCGCGGTATGTTACGTTTACCGTATAGCCGCACGTTTTCAGATAATCCGCAAGTTTGTTCGTCATTGTAACGCTGCGGTGCTTGCCGCCGGTACATCCTATCGCGATGCTCAGAGAGATTTTCCCTTCCTCAACATAAAGCGGTATCATAAACGACATCATATCCTCCAGCTTTTCCATAAACGTTACGGAAGTCGGAAAGCTCATGACGTAATCCTGAACCTCTTTGTCGTTACCTGTTTTATGCTTCAGCTCGTCAATATAGAACGGATTCGGAAAACAGCGCACATCAAAAACAAGATCCGCGTCGAGCGGCATACCGTATTTAAAGCCGAACGCCATTACGTTTATCTCAAGTCCGTGTCTCGCATCCTTCGAAGCGTAAATCTCCTTCAGCTCCTGGAGCAAATCCTGCGCGCTCAGCCTTGACGTGTCGATAACATAATCCGCGGCGTTATAAAGCCCCGAAAGCATTTCTCTCTCCTGTTTTATCGACGCTAAAAGTCCGTTCGCATTGTCAAGCGGATGCTGACGTCTCGATTCCTTATAACGCTTCACAAGCGTCTCATCATCAGCGTTAAGATATAAAAGACGGCAGTCGTAGCCTTTTTTTTTCAAATCGCTTATCTGAGCCAGGAGTTCGTTTATCATATCGCCGACGCGTATATCGATTACAAGCGCGACATTATTGAATTTGCCGTTTACCGATGAAAGCATCTCCGAAAACTTCGGTATCAGAACGGGAGGCATATTGTCTATACAGAAATATCCCATATCCTCCAGATATCTTATTACCTTTGTTTTGCCGCTGCCCGACATTCCCGTCACTATTGTATACTGCATTAAAATTACTCCTTACTGTTCTCCTATCAGTCTGACCTCAGGCTCCAATTCAACTCCGAATTTGTCTTTTACTGTTTTTTGTATGTGTTTAATTAAGTCAAGCACGTCTTTCGCACTGGCGCCGCCCTTGTTAACCACAAAACCCGCGTGCTTATCGCTGACCATGGCTCCGCCTATACTGTAACCCATAAGTCCCGCGTCTTGAATCAGCTTACCCGCAAAATATCCCTCGGGACGCTTGAAGGCGCTGCCTGCCGACGGCGTCGAAAGAGGCTGCTTGTCGGCGCGGCGCGCGTTAAGCTCCGCCATGCGCTCTTTTATTTCGTCGTAATTCCCCTTTTCAAGTTTCATTTTGCATGAGAGAATTATATATTTCCCGCTCATAAATATACTTCTGCGGTATCCAAAATCAAGATTATCCGGCGTTTCCGTTTTTATTGTCCCGTCGGGGCGTATAAACGTAACGCTCTCGAGTATATTTTTCATCTCGCCTCCGTATGCTCCGGCGTTCATGTATATTCCTCCGCCGAGCGTTCCGGGAATTCCCGCCGCGAATTCAAAGCCCGTAAGCTCGGCTTCAAGGATTTTCTTTGCCAGCGCGGACGTCAGTATTCCCGCCTCGGCGTATACCTCGTCGCCGTCAATACCGCATTCGGACATATTGCTTCCTATATGGATAACGACTCCGCGAATACCCTTGTCGCTCACAAGCATGTTGGAACCGTTGCCCATTATCATATATGGAGTATCCGTTTCGGCGCAGTAATCAATGATTTTCTCAATTTCAAGAGCGTTTCTCACATTGACAAACGCGTCGGCGTTTCCGCCTATGCGAAAGGTTGTGTGCTTGCTCATTTTTTCGTCAAACAATACGTTATCCGTAATGGACATAAGTCGTTCTCTGTCTGTCATATAACCTCCGTCTGTTTTACTCTCCTATTTTCCATTTGAACAATTTTTTCCCTTTTTCTTTCATAAATTCCTCAAATGATTTTAAATTTCTGTTAATGATAAGCTTTTCCGGAAAATCTATTTCGCTTAGCATATCCATAGCTCTGCCGTAATCGCCGAGGTCAAACGTAATATGCGCGTCCGATGAAACGACTATTCCGACTTCCTTTTCCTTGCATATCCGAGCTATTTTGCGGCAATTGGGAATGCTCGGCTGTCTTACGAAAAAAGAATGGTTGTTTATTTCCATCAGCTTATGATTTTTCTTCGCCATGCCGATTATCTTTTCATAATCATACGTAAACTGCGGCGAGCCGCTGTGACATATAATATCGATGAGCGGATTATTAACGATCGCCTCGTACGCGCTCGTATGGTCCTTCGCGTCAATATCTTTGTAGCATGGCGCGTGTATACTGGCGTTAACGACGTCGAGCTTTTGGAGAATATCGCCGTCAAGGTCTATATTTCCCTCAAGGTCAAGTATATTCACCTCCGCGCCGTAAAGAATTTTTACTCCGTAAATTTCCCGCGGAATCGCTTTCAGATTAAGAAAATGCCACGGATGCGCCCCGTCGGGTATCGCGGGAGCGTGATCCGTTACGGCTATCGCTTCCATTCCTTCTTCAGACGCTTTTTTCGCCATTTCAAGCGCTGTCGAATATGCGTGAGAACTCGCCAGCGTATGTGTATGCGTGTCAAATAATATCTTCAATTTTTTCTTCCTTATCCTTTATTTAATATTTGCCCTCGCTGTATTTACAGATTAAGCTGGCTTTCCATATGGTTCATCAGTCTGTTGTTAAGCTCTACCGCGGCATTATAGCCCATACGCTTCTGCCGGTTATTCATTGCCGCTACCTCTACGATAACGGCGAGATTACGTCCGAGCTTTACGGGAATAGTCAGCGACGGTACGTTTATTCCCATGATATTCGTATATTCGTCCACCATGCCGAGTCTGTCGTACTGTTTCCCTTCCTCCCACGGTTCAAGGTGAATTATCATATTTATATTCTCGGTATCCTTAACGGCGCCCATACCGAATATCTCCTTAACGTCGATAATTCCGATACCGCGAAGCTCCACAAAGTGACGGATAATTTCAGGCGATGAACCTACGAGAGTCTTATCGGAAACGCGTTTTATTTCAACGGCGTCGTCCGCCACAAGTCTGTGACCGCGCTTTACAAGCTCAATCGCCGTCTCGCTCTTTCCGACTCCGCTCTCGCCGAGAATAAGTATCCCCTCGCCGTAAACCTCGACAAGAACTCCGTGACGCGTGCGTCTGGGCGCCAGCTGCACGTTCAGGTACGCTATAATCGCGCTCATAAACGCCGATGTTCCGCTCTCGCTCCTCAGAAGCGGCACATTATATTTTTCCGCAAGCTCCAGCATTTCCGGAAACACCTGTAGACCGCGCGTTATTATCAGCGCGGGTACGCGCTGCGACATAAGCTTTTCGATTATTTTCGACCTTTCCTCGGCGTTGAACTGCTCAAGATACGTAAACTCAACCTTTCCCATAATCTGAATACGGTTGCTGTCAAAGTAATCGAAAAAACCTACCATCTGCAAACCCGGTCTGTTAATATCCGACTTTGTAACCATCACAGACTCAATATCGTTTGTTTCATAAATTTTCTCAAGATCGAATTCCTCAATAACCTTTGTTAACGGGAGCTTGTACTCGTTCGCCATCATTTGCACATATCCGCCTTTCATGACAATTTCATAATATCCTAATTTATATTATACCCTATACCGGAACTTTTTTCAATAAAAATTACATAACTTTTACCGTACTTTTGCCATTTTAATATGTACAAAATCATTATTTTAAAAAAAATTTACAAAAAAACGATAAAACTCTTGCATTATTAAAATTTTTATGGTAGAATATCTCTTGATGTTTTAGTAAACGCGTCAGGAGGTGTAATAAAATGGCAAAATGTGATGTTTGCGGCAAAGGCGTTGCTTTCGGTATAAAGGTCAGCCACTCGCACAGAAGATCCAACAGAACCTGGAAGCCTAATGTAAGAAAGGTAAGAGCCGTAGTAAACGGCTCGGTCAAATCAATTCATGTTTGTACTCGCTGTCTTCGCAGCGGAAAGGTTGAGCGCGCGGTTTGATTGCATTTGAATAGGGGCAGCTTGCTTAACGCAGGCTGTTTTTTCTTGACGGGAAAATTGTTAATCTTTTTTTGGGATTTAGATTGCTTTTTGTTGCTTTTTATTGGTTTTTCTGTTATAATATATTATAATTGAATCAGAAGGGGTGTATTCATTGGAAAAGCTCTTAATCAGAGGTGGGAACAGACTTCAGGGCGAAGTCACGATAAGCGGCGCAAAAAACGCGGCGGTCGCTATACTGCCGGCGTGTCTGCTTGTTAAAGACGTATGCCGGATTGAGAATTTGCCTGATATAAAGGATGTAAAGCTGTTTTTAAAAATATTGGAGCAGCTTAACGCCGATGTTAAATATATAGACAAAAACACTGTTGAAATAGACTGCACAAACGTAAGCTCTTATACGCCTTCGGGCGATTTGACCCGCAGAATGCGCGGCTCAAGTTATCTGATGGGAGCTCTTCTGGGGCGTTTTTCACATTTTATTGTAGATCCTCCGGGCGGCTGTGATTTCGGAACCCGACCTATTGACCAGCATATCAAAAGCTTTGAAACGCTCGGCGCTCAGATTGACGCCTCGCGCGGGGTTATCACAGGCAGCGCCGAAAAACTTGTCGGAGGAAATATTTTCTTCGACGTCGTTTCTGTGGGCGCGACTGTAAACGCCATGCTCGCCGCGGCGTGCGCCGATGGAATAACGGTTATCGAAAACGCCGCGAGAGAGCCGCATATAGTCGATCTTGCGAACTTTCTCAACAACATGGGCGCGAATATACGCGGCGCCGGTACGGATACAATTAAAATAAAGGGCGTCAAAAATCTGCACGGCGGAACGTATGCCATAATCCCCGACCAGATCGAGGCGGGTACGTTTATGATAGCCGCCGCCGCTACGCGCGGAGACGTCGTTTTGAAAAACGTTATTCCTCGTCATCTTGAAATTATAAGCGCCAAGCTCATAGAAGCCGGCGTAAAAGTGCGGGAAGGCGAGGACAGCGTCAGAGTATGGGTAGAAGACGGTACCGTATTTAAGCGTATAAGCTTTACGGCTCTTCCCTATCCGGGATTTCCGACTGACATGCAGCCGCAGCTTGTCGCGTTTCTTACGACAATCAAAGGGACAAGCACCGCGCGCGAGGGAGTCTGGGACAATCGTTTCAGATATGTCAACGAGCTCAAGCGTATGGGCGCGAATATACGCGTAGAGGGCAAACTCGCTATTGTGGACGGCGTCGACCGCTTAATCGGCGCGCACGTAAAGGCTACCGATTTGAGAGGCGGCGCGGCGATGATTATTGCCGGTCTGATGGCGGACGGCGCTACCGAAATAACCGATATTTATCATATCGACAGAGGTTACGAAAATTTTGAGGATAAATTTGTCGGCGTCGGCGGCGATATTCACCGCGTACAGGTTGTCGAGGATGAAATAGACTGAAAATGATTACATTTGTTTCACTTATAAGCGGCTCGTCGGGAAACTGCACTTATATTTCCGACGGCAAAACAAACGTGCTTATCGACTGCGGAATGTCCGGCTCTAAGCTGAAGGAATCGCTTCGCGCCATCGACGTTTTGCCGGAGCGTATCGACGCTCTTTTAATAACGCACGAGCATATTGACCATACTAAAGGCGCGGGAGTAGTTTCGCGCCGTTACAATATACCCGTTTACGCTACCGAGGGCACTCATACCGCTATGGATATCGGCAGTATAGCCGACGAAAACGTTAAGCTCGTATCGGAGGACGTCGACTTTGAAATAGGCGGTATCGGCGTAAAGCCGTTCTCTATTCCTCACGACGCCAAGCAGCCTGTCGGATACAGCTTTTTTATAAACGGAGAAAAATATTCCCTCGCTACGGATATAGGAAAAATGAACGACTATATTATAGACTCCGTTTCCGGCAGCAAGAAAATCCTTCTCGAGTCAAACCACGATATTGAAATGCTTCGCTGCGGCTCGTATCCTTATCCGCTCAAACGTAGGATTCTCGGGGATTTCGGGCATCTTTCAAATGAAAGCGCCGCCAAAACCGCGTTGCGGCTTATTCAAAGCGGCGCCGAGCACATCATGCTCGGTCATCTCAGCAAGGAAAATAACCGTCCCGAAATTGCGATGCTCGAGACGTACAATCTGCTTACGCAATCGGGAGTAAACGTCGGAAGCGATATCACTCTTAAAGTCGCTGACAGATATACTCCTACTCTGTTATAGAAGGTTCGCTTATGAAAATAAATATAATAGCCGCCGGCAAAGTCAGAGAAAAATATTTTACCGACGCGATAGCGGAATACGCCAAGCGGCTTTCAAGATTTACAAAGCTTAACATCATAGAGGTTCCGGATGAAAAAATTCCGGAAAACGTTTCCGCGAAGGAGTCTGAACTGATAAAAAATAAAGAAGGCTCTAAAATTTTATCAAAAATTCCGCAAAATTCTTTTGTTATCTCGCTGTGCATTGAAGGAAAGGAACTTTCCTCCGAGGAGCTGGCGCAAAAAATTACGGATATTTCCATGACCTGTCCCGATATTACATTTGTAATCGGCGGTTCTTTGGGGCTTTGCGGCGCGGTAAAGGAAAAATCCGCTCTTCGTCTCAGCTTCGGCAGAATGACGCTGCCTCATCAGCTTATTCGCGTGGTTCTGCTTGAGCAGATTTACAGAGCGTTTAAAATTAATAATAATGAAAACTATCATAAATAAAACAGCCGTTTTATCTTCGCTGACAAATGTATGCCGAAATCATCACAAGTATGTATTGAATCGTTTTGTAAAGCGTTTTTTTGAATTGTCAAATCAACATACAAAAAGAGCAAGCATAGCTTGCTCCGAATGGCGACCCGGATGAGACTCGAACTCACGACCTCCAGCGTGACAGGCTGGCGTTCTAACCAACTGAACTACCGGGCCGTATTCAATTTTGACTGCTTTTCAATTATACAGTAAATATTATAAAATGTCAATAGCAAATCCGAATTTTTTGAATATTTATATAGACTTTCATGAACTTCGGCGCGTAAACGAGAACAACCGCCGCGGCTCCTTTCGATATGCGTTTCGCGGTTGCCGTCATTTATATCGCGCGAACTATTCTTTTTTTCTGAAAGCGAATATTTTCATAAAAACAAACGTCACAGGCACTCCTATAACCGCCGCGATCGCGTAAGCCGCGATGCTCGGACCGTGGATAAAACTGTCAAACAGCCACACAATAACCGTCTGTATTATAAAATTAGGTATATACGATATGAAAAATTTTATAAACTTTACAAAGCCGAGCTTTTCTTTGAATGTCAGCTTGCTGTTAAGGATGTATGACACTACATTTGACGTTATATATCCGGGGAAAAACGCCAGCGTGGTATTCGGGATAAACAGCGAGTATATCGTTGAAAATATTACGTTGCTGAGCGTGTTTATAACGCCCACAACGACAAACGACAAGAACTCGCGCGACAGGAACATACCGAGCTTTGACGGCTTATATTCATTCCACTCGATTATTTCGTTTCCGCGTATAATTTTCGCCGTTTTCGCTATTTTTGCTATCGGAGCGTCCGAAAGCGAATCGGAATAAAACTCGTCGCATACGGCGTCCGGAATCGCCTCGTAAAGCCTTCCGACCTTTTCCCCACCGTGACAATTTTCACCGTCGTATTTACCCGTATTTTTATCTACGCGCGAAGCGATAAGATATTTTATTCCTATCCTTTTACATACCGGTATCAGAAGAAACTCCGGCGACGCGGAAATCACAACGTCGTTCTCCAGCTTTCTGTCAATATACCATTTTTTTATATTTTTCATATTCGCATCCCAGAATGCGTTTACGGTTGAATCGGTTTCCGGAATGTATCTGAGAAATCCGTACATTTTCTCCTTGAACTGCGTTTTCGTCTTCGCTCCGAGAATATACAGAAAAAAAGCCCACGCCATAGCGGGCGCGCTCAAAAGCATTTTTGGATATTTCCTCAGACAATAAAAATAAAAATCTCTTGTGCTGTCACCGTTATAAATCGTTCCGTCAAAATCGTATATATTCAAATTATGTTCCTCCTATTTTAAAAGTACGACAGCCGTTGCCGAAATACCCTCGCCTCTCCCCTCGAAGCCAAGCTTTTCCGTCGTGGTGGCTTTTATATTCACATCGTCGATATCAACATTCAAATCCTCCGCAACATTCCTTCTCATTTTCTCAATATACGGCGACATCTTAGGCCGCTGCGCAACGATTGTCACGTCCGCGTTTTCGACAGCGTATCCTTTTTCAGATATCTTTTTCACAACCTCGCGAAGAAGCGCGCGGCTGTCCGCTCCCTTATATTTTTCGTCTGTATCGGGGAAATGTCTTCCTATATCGCCGAGAGCCGCCGCTCCCAACAGCGCGTCCGACAGCGCGTGCAGCGCCACATCGGCGTCGCTGTGTCCGAGCAGACCTTTCTCATACGGTATATTCACTCCGCATATTATACAGTCTCTGCCCTCTGTAAGCTTGTGAACGTCGTATCCCTGTCCTATCCTCATCCGAGTATGCCTTCTCTCTTTTTCAGAATTTTTTCAGCCGTTATCATATCCTCAGGAGTTGTCAGCTTTATATTATCATAGCTTCCATCGCTTATCTTCACTCTTTTTCCGTAACGCTCCGCAATCATACAATCGTCCGTTGCGTCAAAATTGTCCTTTTCGGCTTTTAAATGCATACAAAGAATGTCTTTAAGGTAAAATGCCTGCGGAGTTTGTATAAAATACGTACTTTCGCGGTCGACGGTTCCCTTTATAAATCCGCCGCTGTCCGCGCTTTTAAGCGTGTCCTTGCACTTCACTCCCGCAGCCGACGCTCCGTATTTAACGCAGTCGTTAACCGCCGCGTTAATCTCGCTGTCCGTCACCAACGCTCTCGCGCCGTCATGTATAAGCGCGATATCTCCGTCAGCCGCCAAAAGAGCGTTCATTACAGACTGCCGCCTCGACGCGCCGCCCTGTACGATATGTCTTACTTTCGCAAACCCGTATTTTTTCACGAGATTTTCACATTCTTTTATATCGCCCTCACCCGCCGCGATTATTATATCGTCTGTCAGCTCATTTTTTTCAAAAGCGGATATTGTATAGTAAAGCGCCTCTCTGCCAAGTATAGTCAGAAATACTTTGTTTTTATCCGCGCCCATACGGGTTCCTTTTCCTCCCGCGGCTATAACTGCGGTAACCTTCATTTTATCTCTAATCCTTTCCCATAAAAATTCAGCACATTCCAATCGTCTGAAATGTGCCGAACATTAAACAAGAGCTTCAACCGTATCATTCATTATGCTTTCAATATCGCTTATATCAGCGACCTCGGATAATACCAGCTCGCTCACCACAATCTGCTTCGCGGAGCAAAGCGTCTTTCTCTCGCTCGTCGAAAGTCCTTTGAGCTTTTCACGGTACATAAGCTCCTTGAGGACAGAAAGAACCTGGTATATATCGCCGGATTTTATTTTTATGAGATTGTCTCTCTGGCGTTTGTTCCAGTTCGAGTCGTCGTCCACATCAACGTCGCGGAAGCGCTGAAGCACCTTCTTCGCTTCCTGCTTGTCTATAATCGGACGTATACCTATGCTGTCGCTGTTCTCTACAGGTATATTGGTAACCATACTTCCAATCGCGAAGCGGACGACATAATATTTGCGTTTTTTGCCGACAATATCCATTTCTTTAATTTCTTCTATTATGCCCGCCCCGTGCAGAGGATGCACAACTTTATCGCCGACGCTGTACATATATTTTACCGCCTTTCCAACCGAATAATCTTTCACTGTAATATTATAGCACATATTTCCTTAAAAGTCAAATTTTTTTATTGTATCATAGTTAACAAAAAAAATCAACCCTGTTTTGTAAATTTTTCTTAAAACTTTGTATAGAATTCAATGATGGGTGACACATTTAATAAAATAATTCCATCAATGATAAATGTGTACCATATATTTTTACATCACATACATATATTTTTCAAGCAGCTCGTTTGGACTGAGGAACTTTAAGCATATCTTGGGTATTGTATTCGACCGCTCGTTATATCTTT
>CAYRSG010000026.1:0-22943 GCA_964426905.1 uncultured Clostridium sp.
TATAATTTACCGCATAACAATATTATATGACCGACACGACAAAAATAATCACAAAATCATAACAAAAGTTCCGGCGGTTATAAGCAGACCGCCGACGACAGTTTTCAAATCAGCCTTTTCGCCGAGAATGACAAACGCGAGAATCATTGAAATAACAACGCTCAGCTTATCCACAGGCACAACCTTTGACGCGTCGCCGAGCTGAAGCGCTTTATAGTAGCACAGCCACGACAGTCCCGTCGCGATTCCCGACAAAGCAAGAAACAGCCAACCCTTGCCGCTTATATTATGTACGCCGGAATACGCGCCCGTTACAAAAACGATTCCCCACGCCATCACAAGTACAACAGCGGTGCGTATTGCCGTGGCGAGGTTTGAGTTAATATTTCCCATGCCTATTTTTGCGAGTATCGACGTCACGGCGGCGAACACCGCCGACAAAACGGCATAAATCGCCCAGCTTTCTTTTATCATACTTTCTCCCTCCCAAGACGAAAAAAGGGCTGTAAAGAAAGAATACAGCCCCCGAAATTTCTTAATTCATATTGTCAATAGTTTTTATCACGTTCGCGCACATGGATTTCACCTGTATCTTATACTGCTCTATCTCATTTTTCAGCGTAAGCATCTCCTGATGACGTTTCATATGCTCGTCGTCGATCTGTCTCGCAAGATAGGACGCGTCGAGCTTAGCCTTACTGATTATCGCGTTAGCCTCGGTTTCGGCGTTCTTCTTCGCGTCGTCCGCCGCGGCTCGCGCCATGTCGATAGATTTCTGCATGGTCGTTTCCATCTGCCTGTAACGCTCAACCGTTTCCGTAAGCAGACCGATTTTATCCTTGAGCGTCTGGTTTTCCTTAAAGAGAAGCTCGTAGTCCTGTATTACAACATCAAGAAAATCATCTACCTCGTCGCAGCTGTAGCCTTTAATCTTCTTGTCAAATTCTTTGTTCTGAATATCAATGGGTCTTAACACAACAATCACTCCTATACAAATTTTTCCACGGTTATATGAAGTCTGCCTTTGGCGGTATTATTTCCCGTTTCTTTAAGAATAAATCTGCCTTTTCCCTTTACCGACAGTAAATCGCCCTCAAGAATCCGCTTTGAGCGGTCAAAAACCTCTCTGTGATTCACCTTGACTCCGCCGCCGCTTATCAGCTTGTCAACATCGGCGCGCGAAAGATTGAACGCCGCCGCCGCAACCGCGTCGAGCCGTAAAGACGCGCATACCTTCATCTGTTCAATCGTATGCGGCTTCGGCGGGTCAAATTCCTCAAAACCCATAATACCGGTTTTTACCCCGGCATTAGCGATTTTGCCGATACTGCGCGCGACATATTCCGCAATATCCGCGCTTAAAACCGCGTACGCGCCGTTTTCATCCGTCAGAATATCCCCCGTCTTGCGTCTGTCAATTCCGAGCGACATAAGCGTTCCCAGATAGTCGCGGTGAGTAAGAGAACGAAATTTAGGCGCGTCGAAGCGCACAACGCGCATCGGGAAATCCTTTTCCTCCGCCTCCAGCCACTCGGGAAAAACGCCGAGCATTTTTCTTTCCGCGCCGTCATAGCCGCCGAAAAACATCGCATTATATCCGTACGGCATATGAAACTCGTCTTCTATGAGCGCCGCCTCGCCTCCCGAAAGAAAATCGGAAAACATCGCGCGCCCGCGTTTTGAACACAGTTCAAACAAATCGCTTATTTTTGCAAAAATAAGCTTGGAATCGGTTTTCATAGTCATCTCAATAACAAAAATAAAGGACCGCCGCGATTATCGACACAGCAGCCCTATGCACTCGTTTTATACATTCCAGTCAAAGGTACTTTTTGTACGTTCCTTGAGATTATCGCCGGTTATATCGATATTTCTCGGAGCCGCTACAAATATTCCGCCCGAAACGCGTCTTATATTTCCGTTTACGCCGTAAGCCGTACCGGAAACAAAATCAACGACGCGTCTCGCCTCATTGTTGTCAAGATTACCCATGTCGAAAATAACAAGTCTGCCGCCCTTAATCTCATCGGCAATTCTGGTTGAATCGTCAAATTCGTTCGGCTTGATAATTCTTATCCTTGAGGACGCGCCCGGATTTATAGGAACGACCTTCGACGAGCTTTTCTTTGGCGAAGACGCTCTTTTGGACTGAGGCTCTTCTATTTCCTCCTCCTCGTCGTAATACTCGTCGTCATAATAATCATCCTCGGTTTCAAAGCCTATAAAATTTTTTAGAGAATTTAAAAATCCCATATTGTCAGTTCCCTTTCTGTATTATTTTTGCGAATAATCTCTCTCGCCGAATATCGCGCTGCCTACGCGCACCATATTGGCGCCGCATTCTATGGCGGTTTCGAAATCCCCGCTCATACCCATTGACAGGTACGCCATATTAACATTATCGTATTTTTTTCGTCCGATGTCAATAAAAAGTTGTCGCATGTTGTCAAAATGTAATATATTTGTAACAGGATTGTCGGTTTTGGGCGCGATAGTCATAAGTCCCTTTACTTTTACATGACTCAGCTCTCCCGCATGAAGCAGCAATCCTTCTACTTCTCCGGCGCTTACGCCGGATTTTGTTTCCTCTCCGGATATATTTACCTGAATGAGAATATTCATATCGATACCGTGTTTTTCAGCCTGACGCTCGATTTCATCCATCAGCTTTATTGAGTCGACGGAGTGAATAAGACACGCCTTATCTATAATATACTTGACTTTATTCGTCTGCAAGCGACCTATCATGTGCCATCTCACGGGCAGAACGCTTTCAAACTTGTCCCTGACCTCCTGCGGCTTATTTTCGCCTATATCGGTCACTCCGAGCCGTATAGCCTCGTTCATCATATCGGCGCCGTGAGTTTTCGTGACCGCCACAAGCGTTATATCTTCTCTGCGCCGTCCGCTTCTTTCCGCCGCGGCGGTTATCCTTTTCTCAACATCAGCCAGATTTTCGGCTATTGTCATCTGTAACATCTCCTCTTATCTCTCTCCGACTTTTATTCTTTCCATACCCGACAGCTTATTTTCCGCGTCGGCGGCGCTGTCGACAATTACCCAGCCGCCGTCCGTATCGGTAAACAACACGTCGCAGTAACATTCGTATTCCTTGTTGCTGTTTATTCCTATTACCTTTTGTTTTCCGTCGCTGTCAGTATGCAACGCCTGAATAGGTATTTTGTATCCGTCGTAGCTCTCAAATATAAGGTCGGCGTCCACTGTCCTGTACGAAAACGCGCCTTCCAGATATGCGGAACATTTTACGGTTATAACGACTCTTCCGCCGTTTTCAGCGCTTACGCTGTTTATCGTTCCGTCCACGACAGCGTCCGACATATTATGAAACCTGAGCCGCACCTCGTCTCCCTTGCTTCTGTCGCTCATCAGCTCCGACGGTATATCCATCATAACATACCATACATGGTTGTTTACAATCTTGCAGACCTCGCCTCCCGCGTCGACGGCGCCGCCGATTTTACGCGTTTGCGGATTTTGCGACAGCGATTCGAAATACGCCGTATCATAGCTTTCTATATCCGCCGGCGTCAGCTTTGTCTCATAGCCGTCGACATATGTCGTGAACATACCCGAAATCTGCGCCGTTATATTCTCGTTGGCAACGCCTATGTCGGAAAGAATCTGTTCCTTCTGCTCCTCAAGCTCCTTGACGCTGTTTTCCTTTGTAATCACGTTATTCTGACGCAGACTGTTTATATCGTCCTTATAACCCGACGCCGCAAGGATATCGTTGCGCCTAGCCGCCTCTATTATATCGTTTTCGCGCTTGTACACGGCGTTCTCCACATTCGCGTCGTCAAGAGACGTCTCGGAGCTTCCACGGTCGTCGCTTTTCGCTTTTTTTATTTTATTATCCACTACCGCGAGCTCTTTTATTCTGTCCTCCATTACAGTTCCGTAAAAAATAGAACCTATCTCGCTGTCCTTCGCTACTCTGTCGCCCTCGCTCACGGAATGATATACCGTTCCGGCGCTCCTTGTGTACATTACCCATTCGTCGCGGATTATGAAACCGTTTGTATTTATCGCGTCCTCCTGCGTGATAAATCTCAGCTGCTGAGAATTCACGGGGGTTATAACGTATTTTATCCCGCAGCCTACCATCACCGCAACGGCGATACTCATCACAATAACAATGATTTTCTTCATTGGCCGTTTTCCCCTTGTCTAAAAATCTACCGCCGGCGGCGTTTAAAATACAATATCGCCGAAGCGGCGTCGTAATTCGCGCCCAAAACCGACATTTTCTCAAGCAGAAAATCGCTTTTTCCGCTTTCAAGCGCCTTAACAATCCACGCGGTAAACGCATTATCGCCCTTTTGACGTATCTTCTCAAAAACATTTTCTGTTATCGGCGTTCCCGTTTTGTTCGTATAAGAGTTATACTCCGCCATAACGGTATCGATAAGACCGTCAACCGTATACAGCTTGAAACAGTCAATATCAAATATCTTCGCCGCTTTTTCAATGCCGCTTATCAGCTCTCTTGAATACACTCCCCGCGCTTTTCTGTAATCCTGAGCTTCAAAGCTGTATATTTCCCCTTCAAAGCGTCCGAACGCCTTCATGCAGTCGAAATATCCTTCGTCCATACTGCGCGCGATACCGTCACTGTCAAATTCCATAAGACCTGTCTGAGGATTCGCACAGCGTATGTGTATCACATTCCTGCCGGCAAGGTTGACGCTTTTCGTGACTCCCACTCCGCGCACATCGACTGTTATTATGTCGTCAATATCCTTTTCAAGCATCATGTTGACAGGCATATTATTGGAAACTCCGCCGTCGAGAAACTTGTCGGAATCTACCTCTTTCATCTTAAATCCCGGCATGCACGCGCTCGCCATTAAATAAGAAACGATCTCACCCTTCGGGACGTCGTTCTTAAACTTGCACACTCCAGCTTTCTTTGATACGGAAAATACAGCCGCGCCGAAATCTATCGGCGAATTTCTGAGCTTGTCCTCATCTATAATATTATTCAGTATTTCCTCAAGCGGCGACATGTCAAGTCCTTCATTTTTGTATATCTGCGCCGCTATTTCCGCAAAATTTTTGAATTGAAAAAGATTGCTTGAATCGGTCATTCCCTCAGGAAGCGCGACTATATTGCTTATCGAGATATCCTTCCACATCGTCTGCGCCTTTTCAAATTCTCCCTGCGCTAAAAGCGCGCCGTTTATCGCGCCTATCGACGCGCCGGATATGGCGGATATTTCAATTCCCATTTCCATCAGCGCTCTCCATACGCCTAAATGGTATGCTCCTCTTACTCCGCCTCCGGCAAGTACAAGACCGTATTTCATAGCAGTATCTCCTTGTTTTTCATTTTATATATTATGCGCGGTTTTAATGTAAATTATAGTTTAGGCGCGCATGTCGTCAGTTTGCAATTCGCGCCTGCGGCGCAGTCCTACAACCGTTGGAATTGAATATTTCGTAGGGGACGTCGCGCATTCGCTTCGCAAATGCTATAAATTATAATTTACCGCAATATCCGGATTATTTCATCTCCAGCAGTTTCCAATTTTTTGCAAGATAATCCGCGCCGGAAATCACGGTAAACACAACCGAAATCCATATAAGAATATCCGAAATCAATTTAGGCTGCACTCCGAGCGCCGTGGTTTTTACTTCCATAAGCAGCATTGCCGCGATTATCGCAATCATCTGGGACACTGTTTTCAATTTACCCCACATACTTGCGGCGACAACCTTTCCTTCGCCCGCGGCTACCTGCCGTATTCCCGCGACCATAAACTCGCGCGCAAGCACTATCATAACCGCCCACACGGACATTCTGTCATAGTACATAAGAATCAGAAACGCCGCCGTCGTAAGCGCCTTATCCGCAAGCGGATCGACAAACTTTCCGAAGGTGGTAATCTGATTATGCTTCCTCGCTATATATCCGTCCGCTGCGTCCGTCGCCGACGCGAGTACAAATACTCCGAGCGCCGCCAAATGGCACGCCGTGCCGTCCAGCATAAACAAAACCATGAAAACCGGTACAAGTATAACGCGTGCAAGCGTTATTTTATTCGCTGTGTTCATAGAATTTAACTCCTTTCACCCGTCAAATCGTATTCATCCGCATCCAGAATTTTCACATTTATTATATCGCCCTCTCTGACCTCGTCCTCGGAGGCGAAATATACTTTTCCGTCAACGTCTATACTGTCGGCGCGGCTTCTGCCGTAAAACAAAAAGCTCTCCTCATCATAACCCTCGGCTATTACCTCTATTATTTTACCGAGCTTCTCCTTATTCAGTTCCAGCGAAATACCTTGCTGAAGCGTCATCAGCTTATCGAGACGCTCCTCTTTTACCTCTTCGTCTATCTGACCGTCAAAATCCGCCGCGGGAGTATCCTCCTCGCGGGAATAAGTAAATACTCCCATTCTGTCAAAACGCACTTCCTTTACGAACTCGTAAAGGTTATTGAACTGTTCCTCGCTCTCGCCCGGAAAACCTACGATAATCGACGTCCTGATTGCGCAGGAAGGCATTTTCTCCCTGATATATTTTATCTTCTCAAGCATTTCCTCACGCGTTGTGCGTCTTGCCATGCGCCGTAAAATTTCATTGTCCGCATGCTGTACGGGCATATCTATGTAATTGCATATTTTATCATGCTTCGCCATTGTGTCTATAAGGCTTTTTGTAATCGCCTCGGGATAGAAATAATGCGCTCTTATCCACTCTATATCATCGATTTTGACAAGCTCCTCAAGCAGCCTGTCGAGCGAATATTCTCCGTACAAATCCTTGCCGTAACGCGTGACGTCCTGCGCTATAAGGATAATTTCCTTTACGCCGTTCGCGGCGAGCTTTTGCGCCTCGCTGACAATATCCTCGATTTTTCTGCTTCTGAAATGTCCGCGTATCATAGGTATAGCGCAGTAGGTACAGTTATTGTCGCAGCCGTCCGCGATTTTCACATACGCGGTATACGGCGGCGTCGAAAGTATTCTCGGAAGTCTTTCCTCAGGCGTTCTGTCTCTGTGACCGCAGATTACCTTCTTTTCACCCTTAAACGCCGCGCGGATAACCTCGGCTATCTTATCGTAATCGCCCGTACCGACTATCGCGTCAACCTCAGGCAGCTCCTTTAAAATATCGGCGCTGTAACGCTCCGCGAGACAGCCCGACGCGATAAGCAGTCTGCATCTGCCTTCCTTATATTGAGCCATTTCAAGTATCGCGTTTATAGACTCCTGCTTTGCCGATTCGATAAAGCCGCAGGTATTCACGATAATAACATCCGCCTCGGAAGGGTCGTACGTTATATTAAAGCCGTCTTCGGCAAGTATTCCGAGCATGATTTCCGCGTCGGTCTGATTTTTCGCGCAGCCGAGCGAGACAAGTCCGATGTTATACATACCTTTACTCCTCATAGTCTGTCCTAAGATTTTCAATACAGTTTTTTATGTCGGAAAATCCGTATCCCCTGTACATAAAATGCCGTATACATTTATCAATATTCTTTTTCTCAAAATCACCTCTGAGCTTCTTCTCCACAAGCGGCAGAAGCTCCCCGGCCTCGTCGTCCTCAAGCTCCGATACCGCCTCCTCAATATATTCCGCCGGAATACCCTTGCTGTAAAGCTCTGATTTTATACGCCTTTTGCCGTACTTTTTCAAATTCTTTAAATCCCGCGCCTTCGTCATGGCATAGTTTCTGTCGTTTACAAAACCGTAGTTACGGCAAAATTCCAATATTTTTTCTATGTCTTCTTCCTTCGCGCCGTTTCTTTGAAGCTTATCCGCAAGCTCTCTTTCGCTGTGGGAACGGAACTCCAGAAGCCGCAGAGCCTTTTCCTTCGCCTGCTCGAAGGTCAGTTCTTTTTTCTCATATCTCATAACACAAAATAATCAAACAATTCTCCAAAATCTATTGAACCTATAATTTTCCCCTTGTATTTTTCTCTCAGATGCGCGTAGCCGCTCATCATCTGGTCGGACATTATCCCGTAGCTTAAAGACATATACGCCTCGATATACGCGCTCAAATGGTCGCAGCCGCGTATAATCTGTCCGTCGACGGGATTGAATTTATCCTCATTGTATTTTTCGTTAATAATATCCGACGTTACCATATGAATCTCGCCGTCGTCAATTATTTTCGAGTCAAATTCATTCTGCGTGTAATATTCTATCTCGCGTCTCCACGACGGCGGCAGAAGCGGGTAAATTATCTCCCTCATCTGCTCGTCTTCAATTTCGCTTATAATACTGTCAAGTCCCTTTACGCCGTTTTTCACGGGGGAAACGATATCGCGCGTCAAAACCTCCGGAAGGTCGTGGAAAAGTCCTGAGAAGAAATTGTTTTCAAGGCGTTTCGCGCAGGGCTCTTTAAGCTCCAGCGTCATAAAGTAAGACAGTATCGCCACAACAAGCATATGACCCATAACAAACGTCTGCGGCATTCTTACCGCCTTCGACCACCGCTGCTGATAACGCAGCTTGCCTATAAGCGAAAGAAACTGCTGAAGATACTCGCTGCCGGCAAAATATCGAAATCCGCTGAATGTGTCGCACTCAGCCAGTCCCTGAGCCATTTCGGATTTGACCTGCTCGATTCCGAAAGTTTCTGAATTCATGGAGTAAATTATTTTAAACTCCCAGTTTGTGGCGTGGTAATGCGCGGCGCGCAGTATCTGCTTTTCGAGAACGGAATAGTTTTTATCGAGATAATATTTCTCCATTCTCTCAAAAAATCCGCCGCCGACGCCCTCCATATGCTCCCGAAGCTCCGAAAGCACCCAGCGGTCAAGCTGATATCCCTTTTCCTTCACAAGCTTGTGGTAAATGGGCGGTTTTATATCCGTAAGCACAATTCTGTGAAAAAACTCGAATATACCGCCCTCAATCAGTTTTATAGGGTCGACGCCGTCTCCCTCGCACTTTGCGAGAACATACGCGTAAAACATCTTATGAGCCTGCTTGTCAAGCTCCGTAAAGCCTGTCCACGGACGTATGTGGTCGTTCCAGCGCTGTATAGACGCCGCCTCGTACATAAGCGAAATTAAAGATTTTTTTATCATAATTATTCCTTTATAACCTTATATCCATGCCGCTGAAGAGCCTTGACGGTTCTTTCGCCGTGCTCCTTGCCGCCGACCTCGCACGCGATGTGAATAATCGCCTCGTTCGGGTCAAGCTCCGCGCTCCAGCGGTCATACTGCACCATGATTATATTCGCGCTCGCGTCCGAAAGTACCTTTGAAAGATGCTCCAGACTTCCCGGAATATCGAGAAGCGTCGTTCTGAACTTCAGCTTTCTCTCTCTCGATACAAGACCGAGGTCAATAATTCTCTGAATAAAGCTGACGTCAATATTACCGCCGGAAAGCACGCACGCGACTTTCTTGCCCTTAACGTCCACCTTGCCGTTTAAAACAGCCGCCAGCGGAGTCGCGCCCGCAGGTTCGACAACCTGCTTTGTTCTCTCCAGAAGCAGCAGTATCGCTTCCGAAATTTCAGCGTCCGACACTGTTACAACGTCATCCGCGTACTTGTTTATAAGCTCGATTGTATTCTTTCCCGGAATTTTTACGGCGATACCGTCGGCTATAGTAACGGCTGTATCCGTTGTAACGTGCTTCTTCGCCTTGAACGAGCGGCATATCGCGTCCGCTCCCTCCGCCTGAACGCCGATAATTTTAACGCGCGGATTTATCTGCTTTATACACGCCGCGACTCCCGCGAGAAGTCCGCCGCCGCCCGCCGGAACAAGCGCCACGTCCACGGTCGGCAAATCCTCGAGAATTTCTATGCCGATAGTTCCCTGACCCGCCATTACTTCAATATCGTCATACGGATGAAGGAACGTCGCGCCCTCTTTTTCCTGAATCTCAACAGCCTTATTATACGCGTCGTCGTAGCAGTCGCCGTAAAGCACTACCTTCGCGCCGTAGCCCTCCGTCGCGCTGACCTTCGCGATAGGCGCGGATTTCGGCATTACTATCGTAGCCGGAATACCGTGAACGTGCGACGCGTAAGCGACGCCCTGAGCGTGATTTCCCGCGGACGACGCTACAGCCGAGGTTATTTCGCCTCTCTCCACAAGCGCGGCGATTTTATTGGACGCGCCTCTTATTTTAAACGAACCGGTTTTCTGCTGATTCTCGTATTTGAGATATATTTCTCCGCCGGTCATATCGGAAAACGTCTTTGACGACTCAATTTTTGTTCTGTGAATAGTCGGCTCAAGTCTCTTAACCGCGAGTTCTATTTGTTTTAAATCCAAATCCATCTTTTTACAATTCCTTTCGTTGCTTATCATTATCGTATAATTATATCGCAAATACGCTTTTTTTTCAATAGGTATATCGTATTTTCGTGCAGTTTGTATGTATTTTCGCGCGACCTGTAATTTTTTTGCCGTCCGCCGCCATACGACCGCCGTCAAAATAAGTATATTCCGGCGCAGTCTCTGTTTGTTTTCGTAATATTTTCCGTCTTTCAATTATTGTTCTTTAAAATATCCGGCTTTTAATCTGTTTTTTACACAAAAAATACGGGATATCGCATTGAATCCCTAAAAAATTAAACATATAATAATTAAGTAGTTAACCGTTTTTTTATAAAGGAGGTTTTCCATGTCGACCAAATTTACTGATATTGTAAGCAAAATTTTATATTTAAGACTGCTAAGAAGAGACTGTTTGCAGCAATACGCGTCGGAAAACGATATTTTGTGGGAATATGTTCCCATACTGCGTCATATACAACGGTTTCCCGGATGTATGCAGACGGAAGTTTCAAAAGCGATAGGCGTTACTCCCGCCGCTGTGACGCAATCCACGAAAAAGCTGGAAGCGGCCGGATTTATAGAAAAAAAGACGAATTCGGACAATCTGCGTATAAAGCAAATGTATATCACCGGCAAAGGAATGAAAATGCTTGAGAAAGGGACGGAAATTTTTGACAAGGTGGACAATATTATGTTTAGCGGATTTTCCGGCGAAGAGTCCAAGCAATTAAGCGGATTGCTTGACAGAATTAACAAAAACTTAACGGCGTACAGTCCTAAAAATATCGATGAAGGCCGTTTGCCGTGGGAATTTAAAGAATAGAACGGAGGAAAAACAATGAGAAGTAAGGGATTTATCGCGTGCGCGTTATCAGCGGCTATTATCTTTGCGAACGTTCCGTCGAACGCGCTTGCCGATGAGACTACCGGCGGCGGCTGCGAATGGATTGAAAACCTTAACCGCGGACTCGTCGCCGTGCCGACGTCAGGCGGCGTATATCTGAGCTGGCGTTTACAGGAAGACGAGGACGTTTATTTTGGAAGCGGCGAAACAAACGTATCCTTTGACATTTATCGCGACGGCGAAAAAATAGCCGAAGAAAACAACACGACAAATTATATCGACAAGGACGGCGACGCGTCGAGCGTATATTCCGTCGTCCCTTCCGGAACAGATCCGGAAAATAAAGTCAAATCGATCGACGGCGGCGAAATAACCGTAAACGTAACGGATAAATCCGCGAAGGTTTACGCCGCGAAATATAATAACGGCGCGCTTGAGAAGTTGAAAGTATTCGACGTCGAAAAAACAGGCGAATCGACGTTTGACGCCGGTTTTGACGTTGATAAGGCGTTTATATGGAACGATATGACCCCCATAGAGGGAACCGTATCCGATAACGCTATAATGATGGAAAACGGTTATCTTTCAATTCCGCTTGTTTTGCCCGAAGCCGAAACCATAACCGATTCCGCGGGGAACTCAAATACATATTCCTTCTCCGCAGCCGACTGTTCGGCGGGCGATTTGGACGGCGACGGCGAATATGAAATAATCGTCAAGTTCGTATCTCACGAACTTGACGTTGGAAACGCGGGTTATTCGGGAACTGTAAGATTTAACGCGTATAAGCTTGACGGAACGCGGTTGTGGGAACAGGACGTTAATCTCGGACGGAACGTATTTTCGAGCGCGCACACGGCGCAGTTCCTCGTATACGATTTCGACGGCGACGGAAAAGCCGAAATGACGGTTCAGACCTCTCTCGGCTCGACTGACGCGGCGGGACGGTATGTATCAAACGTCAGCGCGGACAGTTCGATAAACTCCATTACGGATGAAAAGAACGCCTCCGCGGATTTCCGCGAGGCGAATAACGGGCGCATAACAACAGGGCAGGAATTTTTAACCGTATTCGACGGCGAAACAGGCGAGGCGATCGACACGATAAACTATCCGACAGCGCGTTATAATGTAAAATGCTGGGGAAAGAACGACGGCGGCAACCGCTCGATGCGTTTTCTCGCTGACGTCGCGTATCTTGACGGCGAGAAGCCGTATGCGGTTTATTGGAGAGGATATTATAACCACGACAACGGACGCACAGGCATTGCCGGCGTGAGCTTTGACGGGGAAAGACTGAGCGTTGATTATATATTCGACACGCTTTCCGGGCAGCCCGGATATACGGCGGGCAACGCAAAATACGCTGGCGAAGGAAATCATAACTTAACTGTAGCCGACGTTGACAACGACGGCAGGGACGAAGTGATTTCGGGCGCGATGTGTATGGAGGTTGAAAACGATAAGCTGCAGCCGAGATGGTGTACCTTCCGCGGTCACGGCGACGCGCTCCATATCGGCGACTACGACCCGACGCACGAGGGTTTCGAGTTCTTCACCGTTCACGAGGAAGGCGGTGTGGTGGAGGAAGGAATAGAGCTTGACTACGGCATGTCCGTTATAGACGCAAACACCGGCGAAATTATGTTCCACGCTCCCAACACGAAGGATACCGGAAGAGGAATGATGGCGAACGTCGGATCGGGCGGCTACTACCAGATAAACGGCATAGGCACGTATCAGTGTAACGGCGGCGCGGACTTTGTTTCAACCTCTAACGAACTCGGCAATAATTTCCGAATATTCTGGGACGGCGACTTATACGATGAATTGCTCAACGGAACCGATATTACATCGTGGAACGGCTCGCGGATGGCGTCTGTTTTTAATGTCGGGGACGACTGCACGCAAATAAACGGCACTAAAGCGAACCCGTCGCTTCAGGCGGATCTCTTCGGCGACTGGCGCGAGGAAGTGGTCTATCCGACAAAGAACGGCAAAGAGCTGCGAATTTATACCACAACAACAAAAACCGATTATAAGATAAAATCGCTGATGTATGACAGAGTATACCGTATGGGCGTCGCGGCGGAGCAAACGACGTATAATCAGCCTCCGCATATAGGCTTCTACCTGTCCGAAGACAGCTTTTACGGTAAAATGACAGGAATAGAGCTTAACGCTTCAAACGCAAAAACTACATATTACGTAGGCGAAGACTTCGATAAATCGGGTCTTGTTGTTACCGGAAAATACAGCGACGCCGCGGATAAAGAAATCGCCTCATACGGCGTGTCGGGTTACGATCCTCTTAAAACCGGCGAACAGACGATAAAAGTGAATTATCTTGACTTCTCGGAATATTATACCGTAAATGTGATAGGCGAAAGCGGCATTGCCGCCGAAACCTCAAAGGAAAGCTACAAAGTCGGCGAGGAATTCGATAAGAGCGCCCTTACGGTAAATCTTGTTTATGAGGACGGCGTCGAAAAAGAAATAAACAACTATAAAATTTCCGGATTTGATAATATGGAACTCGGCGAACAGACGGTAACCATTTCATATACAGGCGCCGACGGTACGGCGTATACGGACGCGATAACCGTAAATGTAACGACGGATCTTATAATCGAAAACAACGTTATAACAGGCTACAGCGGCGGCGACGCAGAAATCGTAATACCGTCGTCGGTTACTCAAATCTCCGACGGCGCTCTCTCAAATTCCGCTTTGGAAAAAATATATATTTACAGCAAGGATATTATATTGGAGGGCGATAACATTTTCCCGCAGGGTATTATAATAGCTTGTCTTGAAAATTCAACGGCTTATAATTACGCCGCGGAACACGGCATAAATACGGAAATAATCGAGACGGGCGACAGCGTAACCTTTGAAGAGGATTTCTACGCGCAATATACCGGCGGCAATATGCTTATGCAGAGCGACTCGGATTTGACCTTGAAGGACGAGTTTATTACATATAACACGCGCGCGGCGGCGAGCGGCGCGCCATGGTATACGACCGACACGTACGGCTTTAAGCTCGCCGGAAACAACGACGGCAATTATCTGAGCGTAAACGCGGGTATTTACGACAATTATAACGCATTTAATCAGGTATATATAACTTTAAATAATCAAAAATCCTCAAGTGAAAATCAGACAATATCGTTTGATATAATGTTCCCGTCGAACAGCGGTTCTCCGTATGTGGAAATTCAGGACGACGCGGGAACCGTAATTGATACCGTATCGGGTCTGACGGAAGATACGTGGTATCGATATATGCTTTCCTTTAACGACGGAGTATACACGAAAACCGTATATGACGCGGAAGGAAATACGGTAAGCTCTTCGCAGCTGAGCGTTACGGCGGGAAATACAATCGTATCGCATATCGCGTTTAAGCAAAATTACGATATTATGCAGGGAATAAGCGGCGCGATGACGGCTATCGTAAACATTGATAATATTTTATTAAAATAATCTCAAATATCAAAGCGCTTTAAAAAGGCTGTCTCGCAAAAAGCGGGACAGCCTCTTTATTTAAATTTTTACGGCGCGGAACGTCCGCGTTTTGGCGATGTTACTTCAGCGCGTTTTCAATAGCGTCAAGCTCGTCGGCGGTAAAATCAAGATTTTTCAGCGAGCCTACATTTTCGATAATCTGAGACGGCTTAGACGCTCCGAGAAGCACGCTCGTCAGCCTGCCTCCGCGCAGATTCCACGCGCACGCCATTTGAGCGAGCGACTGACCTCTGTTTTCGGCAATCTCATTCAGCTTTACTATCTTAGTAATTTTCTCTTCCGTTATACCTTCTTTTGTCAGGAACGGCGAGCTTTTCGCCGCTCTCGAGTCGGACGGAATACCGTGAATATACTTATTCGTCAGCATACCCTGCGCGAGCGGACAGAATGAAATCGAGCCGATTCCCTCCTCGTCGAGGACGTCCTGCAAACCGTCCTCGATCCATCTTTCAAACATATTATATCTCGGCTGATGAATCAGAAGCGGCGTCCCGAGCGACTTCATAATCCGCGACATTTCCTTTGTCTGCTCCGCGTTGTAATTTGACACTCCCGCATAAAGCGCCTTGCCGCTTCTTACTATGTGGTCAAGAGCCGCGGCTGTTTCCTCCATCGGGGTTTCCGGGTCGGGGCGATGATGGTAGAAGATATCTACATAATCCAATCCCATACGCTTTAAGCTCCGGTCAAGACTTGCAATAAGATACTTTCTTGAACCGTGGTCGCCGTAGGGACCCGCCCACATTCCGTATCCGGCTTTTGTGGAAATAATCAGCTCGTCACGGTATGGGGCAAGCTCATTTTTCATAACCTTTCCGAAGTTTTCCTCCGCGCTTCCCGGATACGGACCGTAGTTGTTCGCGAGGTCGAAATGCGTAATACCGAGGTCAAACGCCGTCGTCAGCATAGCGACCATATTGTCGTAGTTGTCTCCGCTTCCGAAGTTGTGCCACAGACCGAGCGAAAACGCCGAAAGCTTCAGACCGCTGTTTCCGCAGCGGTTGTACTTCATGTTTTCATACCTTGTTTCATTTGCGTTGTACATAAAATCACCATAGCCTTTCTTTATTTTAAATTGTTTTTTTACACCATTTGTCGCTGAAATAATAAATTGTACATATTATAATCGCGCTTATCGTTCCGGTGGGCGTTGAAATTCCCACTCCCGCAAGTCCCATGTCCAGAACCCTGACGCAGAAATACGCTATCGGTACTCTCGCGATAACCGACGAGAATACAGACGGTATCATGGTAAAAAGCGTATGTCCCGAGCCGTTGCACAGACCGTTCAGCGGAAAACACGCCGCGACAAGCAGATAATCAAACGCCGTTACCCTCAGATACGGCAGAGCCGTTAAGATAACCTCGCCGTCGCTGACGAGCAGTCTCATAATCTGCGTCGGGAAAAGCTGTACCGCCGCGAACATCGCCGCTCCGGCGGCAAGTCCCAAAAGTATGCCGCTTTTAAGCGTTTTGCGCGCTCTGTCAAATTTGCCGGCTCCCACGTTCTGACCTATCATTGACGATACAGCCATTCCCAAAGCTCCGGCTGGCATCTGGGCGAAGTTGTTAACCTTCGCCGCGACAGCCACGCCTGAGGCGGCGTTTATGCCGAGGCTGTTTGTTATAGACGACACAAGCAGAAATCCGCCCGAAACAATCGCGTTCTGTATTGCGCCGGGAAGTCCGAGTTTAAAAATTGTAAGCGCTTTTTTAGGATATATTCTGAATCCGGACAGCTTAAAGTCAAACGGGAAATCCCGTCCTTTCAGATATACCGCGCATCCCGCAAGCGCGGCGGCTTGCGATATTACCGTTGCGAGCGCGGCGCCCTTTACATTCATATGCATCGGTCCCACGAACAGCAAGTCGAGCAGTATATTCAGTATACACGACGCCGTTCCGAAATACATCGGCGTTTTTGAATCGCCCAGTCCTCGCAGTATCGAGCTTACGGCGTTGTAGCCGAAAATAAATACGGAGCCGGTCATACATATGGAAAAATACGTTCTTGTCTGCTCAAAGGCTTCCGGCGGCGTATTCAGCAGCGTAAGCGCCGTACGCGTCAGAAGAAGCGTCGCGACGGTGGAAACGACCGATAAAATAAGCATAATTCCAAACGTCGTGCCGATAGTTTCCCTTATATCCTTATCGCTTTTCGCTCCGGCGTACTGAGCGGTCATTATCGAGCCGCCGTTGCAAAGACCTATAATCATATATGTAACGGTATTGGTCATACTTCCGGCAATCGACGCGCCGGCAATTCCCTCTGTGCCGCAGAAATGACTTACAACCATTATATCGGCAATATTGTAAAACGACTGAATAAGATTTGTCAAAAAAAACGGCAGCGAAAAGAACAGCAGAGCCTTCGGTATGCTTCCTTCCGTAAAGTCATTACGTTTTGTCAACAGAATACACCCCCAAAATATCCGCCGAGCGGCGCGCGATTATCGTCTGCTCCAATACGGCGGAGGATGCGGCTTCTCCGTTTATAAGCGACGTCAACGCCTCAAAGCATTTTTTCGCGAGCGCGTCGGCGTCCTGACGCACAGTTGTGATAGACGGTACGAAATACCTTGACGAAGGCGTATCGTCAAATCCCGTAACCGCCATGTCGCCGGGTATCTTTACGCCCTTTTTGTCCGCGGCGCACAAAATCCCCTGCGCGATTAAATCGTTTGAAGTGACGACCGCGTCGGGCTTTAACGGCAGTATCCTTTCCGCGAACAGCTTCATCGCGCCTCCCGGCTTATCAATATGAAGAGACTCGTCGAACACAGACGTCGTTTCAGCGCCGCCGCATTCGGAAACCGCGTCCGCAAAGCCGGCGTATCTTTCAATAAGATTATCCTGCCCTTCCGTCGGCTCGCCGATATACGCAAACCGTCTGCGTCCCGAATTCCAAAGACCCTTAACCATTTTTTTAACGGTTTCTCTGTTATTAAGCGTTACCGACGGAATACCTTCGATTTTTCTGTCGCCCGTTACAATCGGAACCGACTGCGCCCAAAGCTCGCGTATCAGCGCTCCGTCGCTGTTGTCGCCTATAAATATCAGACCGTCGACGCGCCTGTCCATAAGCGCCCGCACAGCGCCGCGCTCCGCTTTTACGTCCCTGCCGCTCTCGGTAAAAAGCACGGCGTAATCGCCCGTTCCGGCATACTTTAAAATCGCCGAAGCGCACGCCGCGTAAAACGCGCCCGATATGTCGGGAAAAACAACGCCTATGCTTCGGCTCTTTTCACACCGGAGTGAGCGCGCGGCTGTGTTTGGAGTATAGCTGAGTATTTCCGCGGCGTCAAGCACCTTTTGACGCGTTTCCTCCGAGATGGACGCGCCGCCCGATAGGACTCTCGACACCGTGGACGCGTTCACGCCCGCCATTTTCGCCACATCCTTTATCGTCGCCCTTCGCATAATCCACCTCCGCGCAATCGTTTGCCTTAATTTTATTCAAATGTTGAAAATACTTTATATTCGTTAATGCAATCGTTTGCATTGATTATATCACCTCTCACCCGCTGTGTCAAGTGTTTTTTATTATTTTCCGTTAAGATACATTTTCGAGTACGCGTTCCTGTATTCGAGACACGTTATTCCCTCATGCTTTTTAAACGCCCGCATAAAATATCCGGCGTCGAAAAATCCAAGCTGCGCCGCTATCGAAGCGACGGTTTCATCCGAGCCTGTGAGAAGCTGCTTCGCGAGAGTAAATTTTTTATCGGCTATAAACTTATTCACCGTCGTTTTCATATGCTCGCGGAATATTCTCGACAGATAACGCTTGTTATAGCCGAGAGCGTCGGATACGTCTCCGAGCGCGATCGGACGGTTTATGTTAAGCTCGATCCACGCGGCCGCCCTGTTCGCCGTTTTGTTGCCCGAAACGCTCTCAAATTCCGCCTGAGCCGCAATTTCGCAGCATAGCGCCGTAAACAGGAAATCACAGTACTTTTTGCGCGCGCCCGTCAGCTTGTAAACATCGAGAAGCTGGTTATACAGTATCGTCGCGCGCGCGTAATCTGTAAGGCGAAAATACATTGGCAGTGAAAAATCTTCATTTCTGACGCCGGAAACTTCAATTCCGCTTTCCGCCGCAAAATGCGCCCAGAAATATTCAATATGTCCCGCCGTATCGTCATCCTTAAACCCGCCGTGCGGTATATCCGCGGGAAGTATAATCGACTCGCCGCGGCGTACCTTGTACTTTTCTCCTCCGATTTCAATATTTAAAACTCCCTTTTCAACTATTATCAAAACAAATATATCTATCATCCGTTCCATATGCGTAAAATTCTCCGCCACAAGCCTTCCGCACAGTATATTCGTCAGTTCATGCTCCGTTTTTATATTTATATACTTCATAAGCTCCTCCTATAAAAGGTGAATATTGTCCATAATCTGTATTATATCATCTATTGAAGAAAATTCAAGAAAAATATATTATAAAGTTAACGGAAAAATAACATGGGAGATTAACGTGAAAATTCCTTTCACGTCAGTCTCCGGCAGGATTAAATTCGCGGCGGGGTTCGCTTACTTTTTCAGCGGAAGTTACAATTTCCCGCCGAAACGTTGAATGACGGGGCGAAGCCCCTTATTGAATCTCTTGTCGTTCCTTGCCCCGCGTCAAGAGATTGAATTTAACGCCTGTTAGCGCCGGCGCGGGGCGGAATGGAGATTATTATGAAAAAATTATTATTTGCGCTTATCGCCGTATTCTGCGTTATGTCCTCATCCGCATATGCGGAAGACGCCGCGGCGCGCTTCACATTCGACGGCGCCGAAGAGGGCGTCGCGGAAAGCGGAAACGTAGTCTACACGGACGGAATGATAGGAAAAGCGGCGTATTTCTCAGGTGAAGCTTACGCTTCGCTGAAAAGCGGAATCGTTTCATCTCTGGACGATTTTACAATTTCGGCATGGGTTAAACCCGACAGCGTCGCGACATGGGCGAGGGTTTTCGACTTTGGCACGGGAAGCACAAAATACATGTTTCTCACCTTAACGAACGGTTCCCAAACAGTATTCGCCATAACAACAAACGGCAGCGGAAGCGAGCAGAAAATAACCGCGCCCGTATCGTTTAAAGCGGGCGAATGGACTCATATAGCCGTAACAAAAACGGGAAACACCGCGGTTATGTACGCGGACGGAGAGGAAATCGGGCGCAACGAAAATATGACGCTTTCACCCTCGTCTCTCGGCGCGACGGATAAGAACTATATAGCGAAATCGCAGTACAGCGCCGACCCGTATCTCGACGGATGCGTCGACGATTTAAGAATATACGGCAGAGGTCTTTTGGCGGCGGAAATATCACAACTGGCGGGAGAGGTTAATAACGGAATAAAATCCGTTGAGGAAATAACCGTTGAGACGGAGGCTAACAGTGAAATAACGCTTCCCGAATACGTCGAGGCGGAATTTGAGGACGGAAGCAAGCGTTCCGTAAAGGTAATATGGGACGGCTTTGATGAAAGTTTACTGAAAAAAGACGGCGTCTTTACCGTCGAGGGCGCGATAAACGGCTCGGACGTCAGGGCAAGAGCCGCCGTAACGGTAAAATCGCGCTCGCTTCTGAGCGGACTTACGGTCACGTCAAAAATGTTTTCCGACGGCGGCAAGGCAATCGCGGAATATACGGTACATAACGAAAGCGGCGAAAAAGAAGCCCTTATTTTCATCGCGGCATACAGCGGCGGCGAGCTTAAGGGCGTGGGTATAGAAAAAACGGATAATTTTGAAAGCGGCGTGTACGCGGTTTCCGTGGATATGCCCGAATCGGAGGATACAATTGTGAAATCATATTTGTGGAACAAGAATTTAGAACCGCTCGCGGCGCCGAGTGAAAAGAGCTTCGGCAACCCGTACGGCTCGTCATTTGAGATGAGCGAGGTAAAGCTCACGGACGGAATATTCAAAACCTCGCAGGACACGGGTCTCGCGTTTGTCAAATCGCTTGACGTTGACAGACTTCTCGCGCCTGTAGCGTACTCCACGGGAGCGAGCGACGACAAGTCGAAGTATTACGGCGGCTGGGAAGCGTATAAATACAGGACGTATAACGGTACCGGTATTTCCGGTCACTCCCTCGGGCACTGGATGAGCGCGGCGTCCGACATGTATGCCGTTACCGGAGACAGCGAGGTAAAGGAAATGCTCGACTATGCCGTTGACAAGCTGGAAGAATATCAGAAAACAGACGGCGCTGGCTACATCGGCGGAGTTGAGAAATCGGGACTTATAAACGCGTTCAACGGCGATATGACTGTCAGCGCGTTCGATCTAAGCGGATACTGGGTGCCGTGGTACTCCTTCCATAAGATTTATCAGGGGCTAATAGACGCGTACGAGCTAACCGGAAACAGAAAAGCTCTTGACGTCGTATGCTCTTTCGCGGACTGGGCGATTGACGTGACAAAGGATATGTCCGATGATAAATTCGCCGATATGCTTAACTGCGAGCACGGCGGTATGAACGAGGTTATGGCTGAGCTTTACGATATAACGGGCGAGAAGAAATATCTTGATATGGCTGAAAGATTTACGCATCAAGCGATTATCGAACCGCTCTCAAAAGAAGTCGACGAGCTTCAGGGCAAGCACGCGAACACTCAGATACCGAAAGTAATCGGCGCGGCGAAGATTTACGAAGAGAACGAGGACAGAACCGATTACCGCTCCGCGGCTGAATTTTTCTATGACACGGTCGCGAACCATCGTTCATACGTAATAGGCGGAAATTCCAACCGCGAGCATTTCGGCTCGCTTACCGACGAAACGCTCGGAACTCAGACATGCGAAACCTGCAACACCTACAACATGATGAAGCTTGCGGAGCATCTCTACGCGTGGAATCACGACGCCGAGTATATGGACTATTACGAAAAAGCCCTGTTTAATCATATTCTTGCGTCGCAGGACCCCGACACGGGCATGAAAACGTACTTCATGGCGACAAAACAGGGACACTTTAAGGTATACTCCACAAAAGAAGACTCGTTCTGGTGCTGCGTCGGCAGCGGTATGGAAAATCCCGGAAGATACACGAGAGATATTTATTACAAAGACGGGAATGAGTTTTATGTAAACCAATTTATATCGTCAACCGTTGACTGGAAGGAAAAAAACATAACCGTTTCGCAGACCACAAACTATCCTTATGAGGAAACGACGTCTGTAAAAATCGAAAGCGGCGGCGCGGACTTCGCGATGAAAATAAGAATACCGTCATGGATTGACGGCGCGGCTGTAATTAAAGTCAATGACGAGGAAGCCGTCAGTGTGACGCAAACAGGCTACTTCACAATTGAAAGAACATGGAAAGAGGGCGACTCCGTTACTGTAACTCTCCCGATGGGGCTTCACACGTATACGTCGCGCGACGACGAGCATAAGGTTTCGTTCATGTACGGACCAATCGTACTCGCGGGCGCGCTCGGTACGGAAAACTTCCCGTCAAGCGATTTTGTAAGCGATCACACATCGCTTGACTCAGCCGCATCGATAAAAGTTCCCGACATTATTGTTAAGGACAAATCGCCTGAAACATTTATAACCCCTACGGATATTTCGAAGCTTGAATTTAAAATGACCTCCGGGGAAAACGAAATAAAACTCATCCCCTATTTTGATTTGCACCATGAGCGTTACTCGCTTTACTGGATGCTCTACGGCGAAGACGAGAGCGCGGAGAAGGACGGGTTTGCCGAGGCGCTTGACGCCGTAACGCTCGACGTCGTTTATCCGAACGAGCAGCAGCCCGAGGTTGACCATAATATGCAGAAGAACAATTCGGATTCGGGATATTTTGAAACTGTTTCAAAGGGATGGCGCGATACGCGTGGCGAAGACGGATATTTCAGCTATGATATGAAAATTGACGCTGATAAGACAAATTACGTCATGGCGGTTTACTGGGGCGGCGATGCGCCGTTTACGGAAAACGGCGTGAAGTATACGAGGGATTTCTCCATACTCGCCGGCGATACGGCGATAGGCGCGGAAATCCTGAATAACAGCTCGCCCGGGAAGCTCATGTACAGATTTTATGAAATCCCGTCCGAAATTGCGGAAGGAAAAGATAAGATAACCGTCAAATTCAAACCAAACGGTGCGACGTGCGCGGCGGGAGGCGTGTTCGAGGTAAGAACAACCACGGGCATTGTCGAATAAATCCAAAAGGGGCTGCGCATAGCGCGCAGCTCCTTTTTGAATGTAAATTATAATTTAGTAGAAAGCCGTCCTGCGAAGCGCCGGAGGCAATTCGGAGGAAGGGGGACC
>CAYRSG010000027.1:0-22658 GCA_964426905.1 uncultured Clostridium sp.
CACACCGTGCCGTTGCCGCTCGCGCCTCTCATATAGATTGAGCCTATGCTGTCTTCCGTCATCGAGCTGTAGAAATTTGCGTTTTCAACAACGGCGTTATATCCGCTGTCGTTTGTCAGCGTTACAGTGACCTTTCTCGATGCGAAATCAACGTCGGCTTCAAGATGTACCCAATCGTTTATTAAATCAGCGCTTACGCTCTGTCCGTTCACAAGGAACGAGGCGCTGCTCTTTTTATGAACCAGTCCTATAATATGTCCCGTTGAATTTTCAATGCCGTAGCTGATTTTATTGCTGCTGAAAGTCGGGACTGTGTCGCCTATTGAGAACTGGCTGTCGCCCGTTATAGTTTTCGGAGAAAATTTCAAATCAGCCTCTATCTTCACTGTTTTCCCTGTACAGTCTATTTCGTCAATAAGCGTATACGCTCCCGCAGACTTACTGCCCGAACAAGTATAGCTCAGGAAGCCGCCGCTCGCTGTCGGATATTCGCCGCCGTCGCCCAGATTCCACGCGCTGTTATCGACTGTGTAATTATCAAAATCCTCATAATAATCATACTGCGCCGTCATATTGAATACCAGAATAATTTCTGTGTTTGGCGTAAGAACCACTGTTGTCTGCGACTTAGAAGGATTAAACTTATACAGGTTAGTCTTTCCATCGCCGTCTTTAGCCGTAAAATCCTTTGTCAGGCTTTCCGGTACGGTGAAACTGTCTCCGGTATAGTATGAACCGTCAAGCAAAACATCTTTTATCGCATTATTTTCTTCATCAACATATTTAACCGATATAGCGGCTATTTCCGCGCTGCCCGCGGTATTCATCGGTACGGATACCTCCTTTGATTCCAATGCCGGAGTAAGCTCAAACGGATACTCTGTCGTTCTGAAGCCGTCAGCCGAGGCGGTTATTATGTAGTTACCCTCGCAGAGCATGTATTTACCGTCAGACGGAGTGATTTCAGTTTTCGTTACCGCGTCGGTTACGGTGATTACCGCGTCGTCTATATTTGAACTGTCCGCCGCGTTTACCGCGTTTACGCTAATCGCATACTGCGGCGCGGTTTGCGTTGAAACGTTGACATTATCTACAAAGCATGCGCGCTCGTCATTATTGTAGCCGGTGGTAAAGTTTATTGATTTGACGTCGTTCGCGTCCGAATTAAACTTACCGGAGAACTCCGCGCTGCCCTTGCTTGACGAAACGGTTATGTACGCTTTTCCCTCCTCAAAGTCAAATACATTCTTATAGTGTGTGGGACCGTTATCCGCCGCCTTGCTGTTGCTACGCGATACCGCGCTTGAAAGATCGGTATAATCTTCAAGCATCTCGCTGCCGCCTATTTTTACGCTTGCGCCCGTAGACGGGTCGTAAGCGACAAGGCTTACGGAAGAGAGAGAAGCGTTTGAAGAGTCCTTTATATCGTACGTCATCGACTTGCCCGTAAGCTTTCCGTAATAAATATCAAACTCAACGGTTACCTTACCGCCCTGAGATACCGTTACAGGATTTGCGTACGCCATTGACGCGGTTCCGGATGAGGTTGTGTTCATCTTAATATGCCCGTCTGTAAGCGATGCTCCGCCTGTTACGGCAAACGGATTGTTTCCGCCGTCGTCTGTAAGCGCGTCCGCAAAGCTCCAAGTGTTCAGTACCGCCGATACGCCGTTATTGTCGGGAGTAATATTTACTATCGTATTCTTTGTTTCGTCAACAGCGTTTTCACCGTTAATGCCTGTTCGTATATAATATATTCCCTGAGGCGAGGAGAACGGAATATGCTTGTATGAATCCTTTGTAACGCTTTCGCCGTGCAGATATTTTATATTTCCGGCGGCGACGTCCTCGGTAATCTCGCAGTCCGCGATAAGCGTTATTGATTTCTTTCCGGTATAAGCGCTTAAATCAGCTTTAACGCCCAAATTGTCTTTTTCCGTTTCGGTTATGATTGTTCCGTATTCCTTATACGGAGCGATAAGCTGTAAATCCTTAAAGCTGTCAAATACCGTCACCGCGTATCCCGCCGCGTCAGACGGAATTGCGAAATTCAGCGGTACTGTAATCTGTCCGTTTATATCCGTCTGCGACAAATCCGCTTTCGTGAAATTGACTGCGTTCATGTTTCCGTCCGCATCGTAAGCCGTTACGGCAACAATCGCGCCGTCATATTTATCCGTCAGCTTTACCAGCTTTACGCTGTTAACCTGCGCGTCTGTCTTGTCAACATCAGCGACAAGCGCGTCAGGCTCATATAATTTCTCAATTCCGCTTACAGGCTTTGTTTCGGATTTTTCGGGCAGGGACGCATTTACAGCGTTGTAGGTTGTGTTATAGCTTTCCGGCGCGCCGAAATATGATGCGGGAATTTCTCCCTTTGCGAGTACTATTTTATCAATAACAACCTCCGGAGAAACATTATACAGCTTTATTGTGTGATAACCCGCGCTCGGAACGGTTACTTTTGAAGTAAGAACCTCCGTATTATTGAGCACGCCCTTTGACCATGCGTTATTTTTATTTCTTGTATCGCTACTCGAGGACGGATATGCCTTTGTTCCGCTTAACACACTCGGATCGGTATCGTCAACGCCTACGGCAAATTTCATGCTGCCGCGCTCGTTAAGAGTAGGCATTCTGTACGCGTTAACGGTGTATTCTCCACTGTTTTCAAAGTATACGCTGTATTCCGTGTACGCTGATTTTGAAAGAATTTCATTTGTATTAACATCGTCGGCGAGGTTGGGATATATCTTTACACTGTCGCCGCTTCTGCCGTAATCCTTTTCAACCTTCCATTCGTATACGCCGTTTGCTGCAGTATTTGTGTAATGCTCGGCTTCGATTGATACGGCGCCGTCCGTTTCGATATATGTCTTTTCCGACGTTATTTCACTCTGATTATTTATTGTAACAGCTATATCGCGAGTGTCAATCACGTTTTCACCAAGCTTCCGCGATACTGTTATAATAGTGTGAGATACTCCATCGGTAGCTTTTGAAGCGTTGAGCTTCACATAAATTCTGTCGCTGTCATATACCGTTCCGGCTGTTTTGTTAATCTCCACAGCGGGCGAGTCTGACGTCACGGTATAATCAAACGAGCCGTAACCCGTGTTGAATATATCTATAAATTTAGCGTAGGTATCATATTTTGAAAGCGTAAGAGACGGAGCGCTTGTCAGATCAGTCTGTCCGTCGACCGCTATCCCCATAGACGTATAATCAAGCTCTGTTACAGTCGGAGGATTGAGTGAGGTTGTAATATGCGCGTCGCAACCCTGAAGCTCTTTCGGATTGATGTTCATAATATTGTTCCACTTGCCGTCAAGCATTGTGTTGTAATATGAGACGTCCTCGTCAATCTGCGCCGCGGCGCTGTTCGCTTCTTCCGCGTAACGGTTTATAACCGCGCCTCTGCTCTGTTCGCTGTACAGCTTTGCTCTGTCGTTCTGAATATAATCGACAGCCATATTTCTCGCCGAGCGTATAGGGTAGAGCGCAAGCTCGTAAAACGCCGCTTTTTTATCTTCCGACAGCTTGCCGTAAAGCGTTTCCGCGCGGCTTACGATTGAATCGTAACGGTCAATATATCGCTGTCCCTCGTCGCCGTAAGCGGTAAGAGAAAATTCTCCGCCGCGTATAAATTCCGGACGCTTTGAGTTGGCAAGCTCGTAGTATTCGTCCATAATCTTGGCGTATTCCGCCGCGTCGCCGCCGCTCATATTGAAGTCGCGCTTAGCGTTCTGAGTATAAATATCAGCTATATCGGTATTACGCGTTTTGTCAATATTTCTTGCGAGCTTCGCATAATACTCTATTTCCTTTTCCGCGGGTTTCAAATCTCCGACATTGAGTATCCATATCTTATCCGAACCCATATCATATGATTTCGTAAGCTCCTCGCGGATAAGTCCCGGCTGAGTTGATGAAAGCCACAAGTAGCTTGTCGGATATCCGTAATATGAAATATGGTAATAAACGCCTGTTCCGCCCGACCTTGATCGCTCGGTATCGTCGGCGTTCTGACGCACATATCCGTAGTTATCGTCCGTCCACATAATAGTCACATCGTCGGGAACCTTCAGCGAGCCGTTATTATAATACTGCAAAACGTCCTTATAAGGAATAAATACCTGCGGAATGTCCTCTATTGACTGTCCCGTTTTATCGCAAATCTCTTCCTTTATGATTTTCCTCTGCGTAGCGATTATTTCATTCAAAGCAGTCGCGTAATCCATATTTGTCTGGAATGAGCCGTCATGAACTCCGCGCATGCCGAGAGTGTAAATATTTTCATATCCGCCGTAGTTTTGCACGCTCTCGCGCCAGTATGCTTCGAGAAATTCCTTGTTGTCTACGGCGTTATTGTTATTGTCATGGTCTGTCCAGTAATAAGCCACGGATTTTCCGCTTTCGTTTTGCAAAGCCTTGTAAAGCGTTTTATCGGGATTTTCAGCTTCCCATTTATCCTGAAACGCGTCGAGTTCGCCGAGGTTGTTGCGAAGCAGCGGCTCGCAGTGCGACGAACCCATAACCACGCCGTATTTATCGGCTATAAGCGCGTTTTCCTCGTTTGCATGGAACGCGTTTGAGTATTTGTGCATGGCGGGCCATACGTAATTTGCCTTTAAACGGAGAACAAGCTCAAAGATTTTTTCGTAAGTCTCCGGATTCATATTTCCGCTGCCAATGGAGCTTGACCATTGGTTCAGATTATATTCGTCATTCATAAATATTCCGCGGTATTTAACGGACGGTTCGCCCTCTGTATATCCCTCCTCCGGAAGATTTATGTATAATTCATCGGCATGAGACGGTTTTGCGTCCGCCCACCACTGCCACGGCGAAACGCCTATTTTCTCACACAAATCATAAATACCGTAGATTGTGCCGCGCTTGTCCGAACCGGCAATAACTATAGTATTGTCAACCTGCTGAATGGTAAAGCTCTCCCATTTGCCTTCGATTTCTTTAATATCTATATCTTTGCACAGCGCAAGAGTGTCGATAGCCTTGCTTTCGCCTATCGTGCCGGCTATAATATCGATATCGTCAAGAATAACTTTTTCCGGCGAGAGCTGATATATAGGCGAGCACATGGGCTCCATATTTTTCCATATAAAAGCCTTTGCTTCACCGCCTGCGGGACGCTTTAATACGGTATCAAAGCTGAAGCCTTTTATAAACAAAGGAAGCTCGGACGAATTTTCATCGCCTGCATAATCAGGCGTTCCTTTTGCAACGCCCGTAAGCGCGCCGTTACGGTCATAGACGGCGGCATAGCAGTCTGCTCCCGCAAGTTCCTCAGCGTGCGTCCAATCCGATACATACATATAGTCGTCCTCAATAATAAGTCCGCCGGATCCTACTAATTCATCTGTTTTAATTTCATTTGTAACAACAGGAATTACATCCGTCACGGAATTAATATCGTTTTTTAAGTCGTCGACAGCGCGGATTACTCCTTCGTAATCCGTATTATCAACATAGATTTTCGGCGTTTTGTCAGCTCCGGCAAGCTTTATTCCCTCGCTGAGAGAAACATAGCCGGATACGGTGTTGTTCGCGGTTTCCTCCTCCGCGGACGCCGTGATACACGGAATCGCGGACGCGGTCATGACCGCCGCCATTACGGCTGAAGCTATTTTTTTGCGCATTTAAAATTCCTCCGTTTCTAAATTAATTATATATATTAATTTTATCAAAATTTAATTAAATTTTCTATTACTATATTGCATTTTATTGCAATTTATTGTACTATATTAATATAAGGAGGCAATATTATGAAAAACAAAAATATTGATACCGACTACAGACTCGTGAACGAATGGTTTCTGATTGTTTATGATACTCATTCCGCGAAACATATATCAAATATGCATTATCACAATTCTTATGAGATGTTTATAATGACGGACGGAAATACAAATATGCTGCTGAATGACAAAATAATAGAATTACACAAATTCGACATAGTATTTGTAAAACCGAACCGTCTGCATAAAAATAACGGCGGCGCAAGGCACAGCCGTTATGCGGTGCATTTCACAAAAAAGTATCTTGATACTTACTTTACGGATGAAACGGCGCTAAAGCTTATCGGTATTTTTGAAAATGACAAGCTGCGTGTAAAACCGTCGGAGTTTAATAAAATTGCCGAGCTTCTCGGACGTATGAATAGCGGGGATGCTTTTTCGCATATTCATCTCGCGGAAATTATAGCGATACTGTCACGGCGCGAGAGTCTCGATTACAGCAGCGCCAAACCGGACGGAACCGTTAATTCAATTCTTGAGTATGTAAATAAGAATTACGACTCAATAGCTTCTCTTGACGATATCGCCGGAAATTTCAGAATTACCAAGCCTTATATGTGCAATATATTCAAGAAAGAAACTACCGTGACAATATCTCAGTATCTCAACAGCGTCAGAATTACGCATGCCTGCGAGCTTCTGAAGAGCAGCCGCAAAAGCATAACCGATATTGCGATGACATGCGGTTACAGCTCGCCTATGTATTTTTGCAAGGTTTTCAAAAGCATAGTAAATATGACTCCGAATAATTACAGAAAACTCGTCTTATAATTTCCGCGGGGGAAATTACTGCCGTGACAGGTTATCACAGCGGTATTACTTTAAATCCAGCGCCGACATATCAGCGAGCGGAGTATTATTGGAGTCCCATATAAAGGTTTTAATTCGGAAAATATTTTCTCCGGGTACGAACGTCACGGTTGACGCGTTCGCCTCTCTCGGAATCAAACCGAGGAACAAGCCGTTTTCGTCGTATTCGGCAATATATACCGCAGGCTCTTTCTCAAGATCGCCGGGTATGGTGAGCTTGACTGTAATTTCGCCGGTTTCGCTGTTTTCCTCCACATCCGAGCCGCATATGTTTTCCGGGTTAAAGTGGGAAGGAGACAATATATCGATAAGTATTTCATCGCCGCCGTTCGGAGACGTGCAGTATTCGGCGTAAAGAACATTGTCTTTCACCTTCAGACCGTAAAGGTAGGTGCCGGAAATATCCGCCTCGCCGTCATAAATATAAACATATCTTGCCGTATTTGAAGACGGATTGAATTTATACACCTTATCGGGCGAGTTAAAGTAGAGGTTTCCGTCATACGCGGTTATCGCGCTGAAGGGAGACGCGTACATTTTGTCATCCGTACCGAAAACAAGCCACTGAAACTCCGACGACGGAGTATATATCGGAACAAGCGACTGAACGCGGCTGTCGAAAACCAATTCGCAAAGATTGTTCTCGCTGTCAAAGCAGTAGAATTTACCGTTGTCGCAGACAGTCGCGCCATTGATTTCATGAAGGCGCGTTCCGAGGAAGTCTACGCCGGCGGAGACTTCCGAGGGCGTTGTGCCGTCCCATTTAAACTGATTCCACTCAAGATGGTCCGAGGTTTCGGGATCGGAGTCAAGAGCCTTTATTTCCTCGTCGTTTACAATAAAATATTTATGAGAAATATGCGTTGACATATCAAAAAGCGGGTCGTCGTACGTAACGTCAACGTTATACCATGCGCCGTTAATCATTACTTTGTTCCACATATGATTGCACTCGTTGCTCGGTACTGTAACGCATGGAATACCGAGGGCGTTCATTATCTCCTTGAAAAGATACGAATACCCCTGACATACCCCTGTTTTATTGAGAACCATGTCGTCGAGGTTTTTGTTTTCGTAGGTAGTATCATATTCGTAATTCGAAGCTATATAATCATGCGCGGCAAGAGCCTTCTGCAAATCCGTCATATCATCCGTAATAAGAGAACGCACATTTTCGATTTCCCCGTTAACCGCCTCATTAACCATTTCAATGTATTCTTCGTCCTCGTACTGCATTTTTATACCGACTACATAATTGCCGCTTATACGAAGCCCCGTGGATGCTTTTACATAAAAAATGTTCGTATATTCGCTCTGCAGCATCTGACCCAGATAATTTGTCCATAAATATAAAAAGCGGTCTTTTGTAAGCTGCAAATCACGGTCTATCTCTATATTCTCCGTACGGTTTTCAAAACTGTCCGCAAGACCGATAAGCATAGCCTTTTCATCTTCCGTTATCGGCGGCTGCTCCGCGGAATCTTCATATAAAGAAATATCGTTTTCAAAGCCGGACTCAAAATAAAAATCCGTATCATATGTTTCAGCGAAAACGCCTGCGGGGGTAAACGTTGAGCAGGCAATCAGCGCGCATAGAATAGTTTTGAAAATTTTCATAAATATACCTCCGTTTTTTTATATTATAATTCATTTTTTGCGTAAAGTCAATAAAACTTATAAACTTCTTGACTTTTTCCGGTTAAATGCTACAATTAATTATAAGCTATACGAAAGAGGGCGGAAATATGAAAAAACAGATACTTTCAAAGACGCTTGGGGACATGCGCGCGGTATACGCCGCGGATACCGATACCGGTTTGGCGGGAATATGTATTCTGCCGGCGTGCGATGAAAATTACAGTGAAAAAAGAATAAAAATACATTCTCTTGCCGAGGCGAAAATAGCGGGCGACAAATATCCGGGGAATTATTTCGGAGGAACGTCAATGAAATACAGCGAAACGACTGACAGTCTCAAATACGACAGGCAGGAAATCACCGAAAACGCCGGCGGAACCGTAATTTCGACATATCTGAAATCTGAAAAAGGAATAGAAATAAAGCATACTCTTGTTCATAAGACGGATAGGGAGTATGTAAGCGTATCAACGGAGCTTACGAACAATTCAGGGGAGGATATAAAACTCGAAATGCTGTCTTCGTTCGCGATTTATAATATTTCGCCGTATCTGGAGGGCGCGGGCGAAAACTCCATGCTGCTTCACAGAATAAGAAGCAAATGGAGTCAGGAAGGACGGCTTGTGAGCGAAACGCTCGAGGATTTGATGTTGGAGGAATGCTGGTGTTACGGCAACTCAAACAGCGTCCGTTTCGGGCAGGTCGGTTCAATGCCCGTTAAGGGATATTTCCCGTTTGTGGCGTTGGAAGATACGAAGAACGGCGTAATGTGGGGAGTGCAGATGGGTTGTCCTTCGTCATGGCAGATGGAGGTTACAAGAGGCGACGACGGAGTATGTCTTTCGGGAGGTATGGCGGACAGGGAATTCGGTCACTGGATGAAAACGCTTAAAAGCGGTGAAAGCTTTTCGGGTCCCAAAGCCGTTATAAGCGTGTGCGTAGGCGGTATAGACGATATATGTCAAAGACTCGCGCAGGCTCAGGAGGATAATCTCGATATTCCGGAAGAAGAGGAGAAATTGCCGATTATCTTTAATGAATATTGCACAACGTGGGGTAATCCGTCGCACGATAAAATAGCGGAAATTCTAGAGACGGTTGAGAAAAAGGGCGTCGATTATTTTGTTATAGACTGCGGATGGTTCAAGAAGGACGGAGTAAGGTGGGATATCAGTATGGGCGACTATATTCCCTCCGATACGCTTTTCCCGAAGGGGATAGACGAAACGGTACGGCTTATAAAATCGCATGGAATGCGTCCCGGAATCTGGTTTGAGATAGAGAATGTCGGAAGCGAATCAGAGGCGTATTACAATGAAAAGCATCTCTTAAAGCGCGACGGCGTTACGCTTACAACAATGAACAGACGCTTCTGGGATATGAACGACGGGTGGGTAAAGGATTATCTTGATGAACGCGTAATCGGTTTTCTGAAAAAGCACGGATTCGGATATATGAAGGCGGATTATAACGAAACAATCGGAATAGGCTGCGATAATTCCGACAGCCTCGGCGAAGGATTAAGACGGAATATGGAAGGGAGCGTCAGCTATTTCAAAAGAATAAGAAAAGAACTGCCCGACCTTGTAATCGAGAACTGTGCCTCGGGCGGAAACAGGCTTGAACCGTGCTTCATGTCGTTGTCGTCAATGGCTTCGTTTTCCGACGCGCACGAGTGCGTTGAGATACCGATAATAGCCGCAAATCTGCACAGATTAATACTGCCGCGTCAAAGTCAGATATGGTGCGTCGTCCGCGAAAGCGACAGCGCGCGGCGCATAGCGTATTCCGTCTCAGCAACATTTCTGGGAAGAATGTGTCTGTCGGGCGACGTCGCAAATCTTACGGACGAGCAATGGAGAACGATAGAAAAAGGCATTGAGTTCTATAAAAAGGCGGCGGGCGTTATAAAACGCGGAAAGTCAAGACTGTACGGAGCAAGCCCGAAATCATGGCGTCATCCGGAGGGCTGGCAGGCGGTTGTCAGGGAAAACAGCAAGGAAACGCTGTGCGTATTCCACTCGTTTGAAAACTCTCCGAAAACGCTGTCCGCGCCTGCGGGCGGCTGTGAAATTGAAGCGGTATATTCCGACAGGGACGTTAACGCCGCCGTAAAAGACGGAATACTTACGCTTGAAAACAGCGGAGATTTCAGCGGATACGGCGTACTGCTGAAAAAACTTGCGAAAAAATAAAATATTAGTCTTGACAAACTTTTTTCTCTGTGCTACAATACTAAATGAACAAAGGCGTTTCATTCCGTGGAATTGGAACGTCTTTTTGCTTTATTCGAATTTGTTGATATGAAAGGAAAATGGTTATGCTGACTAAACAGGATATATTTAATCTGGTTGAGGAAGAGGATGTAAGGTTTGTAAGGCTGCAGTTTACCGATATGCTCGGAAATATGCGGAATATGGCGATTACGACGTCAAAGCTTGACGACGCGCTGAATAACAGCTGTATGTTTGACGGTTCCTCGATAAAAGGATTTGTGAGCATAGAGGAAAGCGACCTTTATCTGCACCCGGATTTTGATACGTTCGCTATTTTCCCATGGAGACCGCATCAGGGAAAGGTTGCGAGACTTATCTGCGATGTATACACGCCTGACGGAAAACGTCTTGAGAGCGACCCGCGCGGGATTCTCCAAAGCGCGGTAAAAGAAGCGGAGGAAATGGGATATAAATTCGAGGTAGGTCCCGAGTGCGAGTTTTTTCTGTTCAATACCGACGAACGCGGAAATCCTACGATAGAGCCGCATGACAACGCCGGATATTTCGACCTTGCTCCGCTTGATAACGGCGAAAACTGCCGAAGAGAGATATGTCTTACGCTTGAGGAAATGGGGTACGCCGTTGAATCGTCGCATCACGAAATGGCGCCGGGGCAGCATGAAATCACCTTCCGCTACGACGACGCTTTAAAAACGGCGGACAGAATAGTTACTTTCAAAACTGTCGTAAAGACAATCGCGAAGCGCAACGGACTTCACGCGACGTTTATGCCGAAGCCGCTGCAGGGAGTAAGCGGAAGCGGCATGCATCTTACAATGACGCTAAAAAAGGACGGCAAAAACGTGTTTGACAGCGCCGACGGGGCAAGCAGACTTTCCGATACGGCGCGCCGGTTTATCGCGGGACTTCTTAAATATACGCCGGACATGGCGTGTTTGACGAATCCGACGGTAAATTCATATAAGCGCTTTATCCCGGGATATGAGGCTCCGTGCTATATTTCATGGTCAGAACGCAACAGGAGTCTGCTGGTAAGAGTCCCGTCGGTAAAAAAGGGGCAGGACGTAAGAGTGGAGCTTCGCTCGCCGGATCCGACGGCAAATCCGTATCTTGCGCTGGCGGCTTGCCTTAAAGCCGGACTTAAAGGTATAAAGGACGGCGAGGAACTTCCGCCGAGCATCGATGTGAATATTTATAAGCTTTCGGAAAAACAAAGGGAGTCGCTCGGTATTAAGAGTCTGCCGATAAGTCTTAACGAGGCTGTAAGAATAGCAAGAAAATCCGATTTTATAAAAGAGCTTCTGGGAGAAAAATTCGCTCTTAACTATTTTGAGGCAAAAGAACAGGAATATGGAGAGTACCGCCGGACTATAAATCAATGGGAGATTGAAAAATATTTAATCGCATATTAAAGCGCATACGCATTTCCCATAAAAGGAGGGCTTGACATGGAGCGGGTAGTATTGGCTTTTTCCAGAGACGAAACAGCCGATAAGATAAGGATGATGCTCGACGGAAGCGGATACAGCGTTTGTTCGGTTTGTCACTCGAAAGCGGAGCTGCTGCGTTCTGTGTCGGAAATTGACGACGCGCTTGTTATAATGGGGTATAAACTGCCCGACGGAACGGCGGACGATGTGGCTGAGGACATGCGCGAAGGACAGAAGCTGATGAGCATCGTCAAGGCGGAAAGACAGGGTGAAATATACAATCAGGATATTTTTACGGTAACGCTTCCGGTGAACAGGCAGATACTCATAAACGCGATAGAAACCTTTGTCGGAATTATAGAAAGGCAAAGGCACAGAGCAAAAAGAACTCCCGAGGAGGAGAAAATTATAGAAAGCGCGAAAGCGTACCTTATGGAAAACCATATGATGACGGAGGAGGCGGCTCACAGGTTTATACAGAAGAGAAGCATGGACACAGGCGCTAAGTTTATAGATACGGCGCGTATGATACTTGGAATATAGATTAAAGAGGTAATATAATGCAGACATTTAACTTTACAAAAATGCACGGAGCGGGCAACGACTATATATACGTTAACTGCTTTAAGGAAAAGCTTACGGATATAAATGAAACCGCGAGGAAGATCAGCGACAGGCATTTCGGAATAGGCTCGGACGGGCTTGTGCTGATATGCCCGTCGGATAAGGCGGATTTCCGCATGGATATGTATAATTCGGACGGCTCTCAGGCTGAGATGTGCGGAAACGCGACAAGATGCGTCGGCAAGTATGTGCATGACAAGGGACTTACAGATAAGACGGAAATTACGCTTGAAACGCTGGCGGGAATAAAAATTCTCAAGCTGAATCTGAATGATAGAGGCGAGGTTGAGACTGTCGAGGTAAATATGGGAAGCCCTGAGCTGACGCCGAAAAATATTCCGATTGATTCAAAGCTGGACAGGTTTATAAGCGAGGACGTTGAGGTTGACGGAAAAATATATAAAGTTACGGGCGTGTCGATGGGCAATCCTCACGCGGTTACGTTTGTAGACGATACCGACAGTCTTGAAATCGAGAAAATCGGTCCGAAATTTGAGACGCATAAGATGTTCCCGAAAAAAATAAATACGGAGTTTGCTCAGATTGTTGACGGAAAAACAATAAAAATGCGCGTTTGGGAGCGCGGCGCGGGCGAAACGCTTGCCTGCGGCACGGGAGCGTGCGCGACAATGGCGGCGGCTAACCTTAACGGGCTTGTCGGCGATGAGGCGGATATTGCGCTTCTCGGCGGAACACTGCATATTAAGTGGGATAAAATGGAAAATAATATATATATGACAGGACCCGCCGCATTTGTATTCGACGGAACAATAACAATATAACAGAAAGGAAAAATCAAAATGGCAAAGATTAACGACAATTACTTAAAGCTGCCGGGCAGCTACCTGTTTTCAACAGTAGCGAAAAAGAGCGTGGCGTATACGGACGCTCATCCTGACAGGGAAGTAATAAAAATGAGCATAGGCGATGTAACCAAACCTCTCGCGGGAGCGGTTATTGACGCGATGCATAAGGCTGTCGACGAGATGGGTACAGCCGAGGGCTTCCGGGGGTACGGCCCCGAGCAGGGTTACGATTTCCTGAGAAACAAAATTGCAGAGAAGGATTACAGGGCGCGCGGTATCGACATAGAGCCGGACGAAATATTTATCTCCGACGGCGCGAAATCAGACTGCGGAAATATCGGCGATATTTTTTCGACGGATAATAAGGTTGCCGTATGCGATCCTGTTTACCCCGTTTACGTCGATACCAACGCCATGGCGGGACGCGCCGGCGATTATGTCGGAGAACACTGGACAAACCTTTACTATATGCCTTGTACCGAAGAAAACGGCTTTATGCCCTTTCTTCCTGCGGAAAAGGTTGATATAATATATCTTTGCTTCCCAAACAACCCCACAGGCGTCGCCGCAACGCGCGAACAGCTTGCGCCGTGGGTTAAGTACGCTAAGGAAAACGGCGCGGTCATTCTTTACGACAGCGCGTACGAGGCGTTTATAACAAATCCCGACGTGCCGCACAGCATTTACGAAATTGAAGGCGCTAAGGAAGTCGCCGTTGAATTCCGCAGTTTCTCAAAGACAGCCGGATTTACCGGAACGCGATGCGCGTATACGGTTATTCCGCACGAGCTGAAGGTGAACGGAGTCGAGCTTAACGGGTTGTGGAACAGACGCCAGTGTACAAAATTTAACGGCGTTCCGTATATAATCCAGCGGGCGGCGGAGGCTGTTTATTCAGACGAGGGTCAGCGTCAGACAAAGGAAGCTATAGCGTATTATCTCGAAAACGCAAGAATTATCAGGGAGTCGCTTACGGAGGCGGGATTTACCGTATACGGCGGCGAGAACGCTCCGTATATTTGGGCGAAAACGCCTGACGGAATGAAGTCGTGGGACTTTTTTGACAAGCTCCTTGAGGAAGCGAATGTTGTTACAACGCCCGGTTCGGGCTTCGGACCGAGCGGTGAAGGCTATGTCAGACTTACCGCGTTCTCGACAAAGGAAAATACCATAAAAGCAATGGAAAAAATTAAGTCAATTTTGTAGAATATACAGTAGACAAAAGATGAAAAGTATGTTATAATTATTAGCGTTCGATAACAAAATAATTTTGACGAAGCAAAGGCGTTTCGATTAGTACATATTCTTAATTGAATATGCGTTAATTGAAACGTCTTTTTCAGCGAAAGGAATGAAAGCAAATGGAGTATAACGGACTGCCCGAAAAACAGGGACTTTACGACCCGCTCTTTGAGCATGACGCGTGCGGAATCGGTTTTATCGCCAATATCAAAGGAAAAACCTCGCATAGTATTATCAATCAGGCTATTCAGATTCTCAGAAATCTTGCTCACCGCGGCGGCGTGGGCTCGGAGCCTGATACGGGCGACGGGGCGGGTATTCTCATTCAGATGCCGCACAGCTTCATGAAAAAGGTGTGTCGTAACGAGGGTATCAAGCTTCCGAAAAAAGGCGATTACGGCGTCGGTATGTTGTTTTTGTCGCCTGATGAGGATACAAGGAAAGAAAGCTTGAAAAGGCTTGGCGCCATAATTGAAAGCGAGGAACAGACGCTTTTGGGAGTCCGCGAGGTGCCGGTTTACGACGTATGCATAGGAAAAAGCGCGAGAGAGGCGACGCCGCATATTGTTCAGGTATTTATCGGCAAAGGAAACGACAAACTGGACTCGGATTCGTTTGAGAGGAAGCTGTATATAATCGGAAAGCTCTCGGAGAAGGAGATAAGAAAGAGCGGAGCGGACAACTATTTCTACTTTGCCTCATTGTCCGCGAGAACGCTTGTTTACAAGGGTATGCTCACGCCCGACCAGGTAAATGAGTTTTATCTCGATTTAAAGGACGTGGATATGAAAACAGCTATCGCGCTTGTACACTCGCGTTTTTCGACCAACACATTCCCGTCATGGGAAAGAGCGCATCCGAACCGCTATATTATACACAACGGCGAAATCAACACTATACGCGGAAACGTAAACTGGGTAAAGGCGCGTGAAAGAATGTTTGCCACGCCCGAATTTGAGGGCGATATGGATAAAATTCTGCCCGTAATAAACGAGGACGGCTCGGATTCGGCTATGCTCGACAATTATCTGCAGTTTCTGCATCTCGCCGGCTTCTCGCTGCCGAGAGCGGTAATGATGACAATTCCGGAGCCGTGGGAAAACAATAACGATATGGATCCGGACATGAAAGCGTTTTATGAATATCATTCATGTATAACGGAGCCGTGGGACGGTCCCGCGGCGGTGGCGTTCACCGACGGACGTTATGTAGGAGCGACGCTTGACAGAAACGGTCTTCGTCCCGCAAGATATTACCTGACCGATAATGATATGATAATTTTGTCATCCGAGGTGGGAGTTACGGATATTGACCGGTCAAGGATAATAAGGAAGGAACGTCTTCATCCGGGCAAAATGCTTTTGATTGACACGGAGGAGGGCAAAATAATTTCCGATGAGGAAATCAAACGCTGCGAGGCGCTTCACAAGCCTTATGGCGAATGGGTGAAAAAAACGCTTACCGAGCTTGACGACCTGCCCTCCGATACAGGTAAAAAGGGCGATACATGGCATGACCTTGTAAGGAATCTGAAAAATATGTCGAAGGGAAACATAAACGAGCATCTCATGCTGAAGAACTTTATTATGCTTGAGAATATGTTTGTCAATCGTGAGAACAGCGAGGATACGCTTCCGCTTCTGACGCGTCAGAAGGTGTTCGGTTATACATGGGAGGATATTAACACAACGATAAAATCAATTGTCGAAAAGGCCGACGACCCGATAGGCGCGATGGGCGCGGATATTCCGCTTGCCGTGCTGTCGGAAAAGCCGCAGCTCTTGTATAACTACTTCAAGCAGCTTTTCGCGCAGGTCACAAATCCGCCGATTGACGCTATACGCGAGCAGATAGTAACGTCTACCTATACGCTTTTCGGCTGTGAACAGAATCTTCTGACTTCGTCGGAGCTGAACTGCCGTAAGATAAGAGCTTTAAGCCCGATACTGACAAATGAGGAGCTTTTGAAGCTTCGGAATATAAATCTTGAAGGCTTCAAGTCGATTACTATTCCGTCGCTGTTTAATATAAAGCAGGAAAACGATATGGAAACCGCTATGGAGACGATTTTTGAGGCGGCGGACATAGCGATTGAAAACGGATATAATATAATAATACTGTCGGATAAGGGAGTAAATAAGGACAAAGCGCCTATTCCGGCACTTCTCGTGGCGTCGGGACTTCATCATCACCTTATAAGACGCGGCACAAGAATGAAGGCGTCTATAGTGCTTGAGTCCGGAGAACCGCGCGAGGTACACCATTTCGCGTGTTTAGTCGGCTACGGCGTAAACGGAATAAATCCGTATATGGCGTATGAGGCGATAGGCGAGCTTATTGACGACGGACTTCTTGATTTCAGCTACGACGAGGGAATCAAACGCTTTAATAAGGCTTGTACAAACGGCATAGTCAAGGTAATGTCGAAAATGGGAATTTCAACGATTCAGTCGTATCAGGGCGCGCAGATATTCGAGGCTCTCGGAATAGCGCAGAGCGTGGTTGAAAAGTATTTCACCGGCACGACGACGAGAATAGGCGGTATTGGTCTTGAGCATATTCAGAAGGAAGCGCTGTTAAGACATAGCGAGGCGTTTGACAAGGTAAACGGCAAAAAGGCGCTTAAAACGGGCGGCGAGTACAAGTGGAGAGCCAAGGGCGAATACCATATGTTCAACCCTGAATCAATCTATAAGCTGCAGATGGCGTGCCGTACAGGCGACTATAAGCTATACAAGGAATACGCGAAGGAAATGGACGCTCATCAGCAGCGCCAGTGTACGATCAGAGGTATGCTCGATATAAAGACAATCGACAAGCCTATAGCGATTGACAAGGTTGAGAGCGTGGATAGTATAGTAAAGCGATTTAAGACGGGAGCTATGTCCTACGGTTCGATTTCGCAGGAAGCGCACGAGTGTCTCGCTATTGCGATGAACAGGCTCGGAGGAAAGTCAAACAGCGGCGAGGGCGGAGAAAACCCTGAACGCTATATTCCCGATGAGAACGGCGACAGCCGCTCAAGCGCGATTAAGCAGGTGGCGTCGGGACGCTTCGGAGTTCATATTTACTATTTGCAGAACGCTAAGGAAATTCAGATTAAAATGGCTCAGGGCGCGAAGCCGGGCGAGGGCGGACATCTGCCGGGCGGCAAGGTTTATCCGTGGATTGCCAAGGCGCGTCACTCCACTCCGGGCGTGGGACTTATATCGCCGCCTCCGCATCACGATATATACTCAATTGAGGATTTGGCGCAGCTTATTCATGACCTCAAAAACGCGAACCGCGACGCGAGAGTGACGGTAAAGCTCGTTTCGGAAGCGGGCGTCGGCACAATCGCCGTCGGAGTCGCGAAGGGCAGAGCGGACGTAATTCTTGTGTCGGGCTATGATGGCGGTACGGGTGCGGCTCCGAAAACGAGCGTGCGCCATGCGGGTCTGCCGTGGGAGCTGGGCGTCGCGGAAACACATCAGGCGCTTCTGATGAATAATCTCCGCAACAGAGTTGTAATAGAAACAGACGGTAAATTACTGACAGGACGCGATGTGGCTGTCGCAGCGCTTCTGGGAGCTGAGGAATTCGGCTTTGCAACGGGTCCGCTGATTGCGATAGGCTGCGTAATGATGAGAGTATGTAATCTTGACACATGTCCCGTCGGCGTCGCTACTCAAAATCCTAAGCTAAGAAAACGCTTTTGCGGAAAGCCGGAGTATGTGGAAAACTTCATGCGCTTTATCGCTCAGGATTTGAGAGAATGGATGGCTAAAATCGGCGTAAAGACAGTCGACGAGATGATAGGACACGTTGAAAGACTCTCTCAGCGTACAATAGAGGATAACTGGAAGGCGAAAGAGGTGGATTTATCATCGCTTTTATATCAGCCTAAGATATGCTCGAATGATTACGAGCGTTACCATAACGTAATGCAGGACCATGAGCTTGAGAAGACGCTGGATATGAATACGCTTTTGAAGCTGTGCGCTCCGGCTATATACGGAGGAAAGAATATTGAGACGAAGCTCGAAATAACGAATATAAACCGCGTAACAGGAACGATACTTTCATCGGAAATCGCGCGCGAACACGGCGAGGCGGGACTCAAGGAAGACAGCATAAAGCTGAACTTTGTGGGAAGCGCGGGACAGAGCTTCGGCGCGTTTCTCGCTCCGGGCGTTACAATGAAGCTTGAGGGTGACAGCAACGACTATATAGGAAAGGGTCTTTCCGGCGGTAAGATTATCGTCGTACCTCCCGAGGGAATAAAATTCAATCCGAGCGAGAACGTAATCATAGGCAACGTCGCGTTTTACGGCGCGATAAGAGGCGAGGCTTATATCCGCGGTAAGGCGGGCGAACGCTTCTGTGTAAGAAATTCAGGCATGACCGCAGTTGTCGAGGGTATCGGCGACCACGGCTGCGAATATATGACGGGCGGCTGCGTGGCTGTTATCGGCGAAACGGGAAGGAACTTTGCCGCCGGTATGTCGGGAGGTATCGCGTATGTTTATAACGGCGGCGGAAATCTCGAAAGAAACTGCAACAGAGAGCTTGTGTCTCTTGAAACACTGTCGCAGAAGGATGAGGACAAATTAAAGGAAATGCTCGAGAAGCATGTTAAGTATACGGGAAGCGACGTCGCCGAAACAATTCTGAACAATTTCTCGGAGGAGATGAAGAAATTTGTCAAGGTAATTCCGAACGATTATAAGAAAGTAATAACCGTACTTGACGAAGAACTGGCAAAAGGAACCGATAAGGATGAAGCGATGCTTATTGCATTTGAGAATGTAACAGGCAAGAAAGTAGATATTGCGTGAGGAGGAACGACTAATGGGAAAACCGACAGGATTTTTAGAATATCAGAGAAGCCTTCCCGAGGACAGACCTCCGAGGGAACGAATTCAGGACTGGGATGAGTTTCATACTCATTTTGAGCTAAAAAAGCTGCGGCTTCAGGGCGCGCGCTGCATGGATTGCGGCGTACCGTTCTGCCACACGGGAAAACAGATAGGCAGAACGTCTATTGGATGTCCGCTTAACAATCTTATACCCGAATGGAATGACCTTGTGTACCGCTCAGACATGGACGAGGCGTACAAACGTCTTTCGCTTACGAATAATTTCCCTGAATTTACGGGCAGAGTATGCCCGGCGCTGTGCGAGGGCTCGTGTACGCTCGGCATGCATGACCCTCCGGTGACGATAAAGAATATCGAGTGTCACATTATCGACACGATGTTTAAAGAGGGCAAAGTAAAGCCGCGCATACCGGAAAAATCAACGGAAAAACGTGTAGCGGTTATCGGAAGCGGTCCCGCCGGACTTGCGTGCGCCGACACTCTTAACCAGATGGGACATCGCGTGACGGTATTCGAGCGCGCCGACAGAGCGGGCGGACTTCTGATGTACGGCATACCGAATATGAAGCTTGACAAGTCGGTTGTGCGGCGCCGGGTGGACCTTATGGAAAAAGAGGGAATCACATTTAAGCTTAATACGGAGATAGGGCAGAATTATCCGGCGGTTAAGCTGGTAAACGAATTTGACGCTGTAGTACTGTGTACCGGCGCGACGAAACCGCGTCCGCTTACGGTTGAGGGCGCGCAGCTGAAGGGCGTGCATTACGCCGTCGATTTTTTGAGAGCCAATACAAAGAGCCTTCTTGATTCAAATCTTGAGGATAGAATGTATATAAACGCCGAAGGCAAAAATGTAATCGTTATCGGCGGCGGCGACACCGGTACAGACTGTGTCGGAACAGCTATAAGACACGGCTGTAACAGTGTTGTGCAGCTTGAGATTATGGGTGAGTTAAGCGAGGAAAGACAGCCGAATAATCCGTGGCCCGAATGGCCGAGAGTAAAAAAGACGGATTACGGTCAGGAGGAAGCGATTGAGCTTTACGGAAAAGATCCGAGAGAATATCTTACGACAGTCACAAAAATTGAAGGCGATGAAAAGGGACGCGTAAAGGCTGTGCATACAGTCCGGGTCGACTGGTCAAACGGGAAACCCGAGCCCGTAAAGGGAACGGAACAGGTAAGACCGTGCGAAATGGCGCTTATAGCAATGGGATTTTTGGGACCCGAGCAGGAGCTTTTATCGCAGCTGACGCTTGATACGGACGCGAGAAGCAATATTCACGCAAGCGAGGAAGACCACAAAACAAGTCTGCGCGGAGTATTTGCGGCGGGAGACTGCCGCAGAGGGCAAAGCCTTGTCGTATGGGCAATACGCGAGGGCAGACAGGCGGCTGACGCAGTGGATGAATTTTTGATGAAATAATAATTTTAATACGAGGAGCTGCCGCAAAAAAGCGCGCAGCTCCTTTCAAATAACGGCAAAGCTCACATAACCGTATGTTTTTGTGTAAATTAACCATTGAATTTATAAAATATTTTTGTTATAATATTGTTAATCGAGTGGCGAAAGCGTAAATCCGGATTATTCGGATTTATGCTTTTTCTTTTTTCGGTTAGGTTGTGACAGCTTCCCTGAAAAGACTTCAATTATTGTATTTTTAGGAGGACAAAATGGAAAAACAAAAATCAATTGAGAGAATGAGAACGCAGCCGATAGGAAAGCTTACGCTGACTATGGGAATACCTATGATTTGTTCAATGGTATTGCAGGCGCTTTATAATATTGTGGACAGCGCGTTTGTTTCCAATATGGCTGAGAACGGAGAATTAGCGCTTAACGCGCTTACTCTTGCTTTTCCGGTACAGGTGCTTATGATTGCAATAGGTATAGGCACGGGCGTCGGAGCCAATGCTCTGCTTTCTAAAAGCCTTGGTATGAAGGACTACAAAAAAGCGTCGTACGTCTGCGGTAATTCAATTTTTTTGGGAATTGTTATATTTGCGGTATTTCTCCTGTTCGGCTTGTTCGGAGTAAGGGCGTATATATCCACACAGACAACTAATCCGGTAATATTTGATATGGCGGTAAGCTATCTGAGAATATGCTGTATAGTATCAATCGGTAATGTTTTCTTTGCGGTATTTGAAAAGCTGCTTCAGGCGACGGGACTTTCAATTTATTCGACAGCGGCTATGATTACAGGCGCGGTAATCAATATAATATTAGACCCCATTCTGATATATGGTCTTTTCGGCTTCCCGAAATTGGGAGTGAACGGAGCCGCGTACGCGACGGTTATAGGTCAGATTGCGTCCGCAGCGCTTGCGTTTATATTTCATTTAAAATTCAACACTGCAGTAAAAAACGGAGTAAAGTATTTAAAACCCTCAAGCAGAATAATAAAACAAATATATACCATAGGATTGCCCGCAATCATAGCGCAGGCGGTAATGTCATTTATGACATACGGCTTCAACATTATTCTCGTAAGGGTTGACGAGACTATGGTTACCGCTTACGGTTTGTATTATAAAATTCAGCAGTTTATTTTATTTGCGGCGTTCGGACTGCGCGACGCGATAACGCCTATTGTTTCATTTAATCACGGAATGAGAAATAAAAAGCGCGTAAAAGAGGGAGTAAAATATGGTATTACTTACACGCTTATAATAATGCTTATAGGAATTGCAGTTATTGAAGGCTTCGCATACCCTCTCGCGCAAATATTCGGTCTGTCGGGAACAACACAGGCGCTTTGTATAAGCGCAATGCGGATTATTTCCCTGAGCTTTATCTTTGCAGGCTTAAATATCGCGTTTCAGGGAATTTTTCAGGCTCTGAATGCCGGTATTGAGTCGCTTGTGATATCGATATGCCGGCAGCTTGTATTTGTATTGCCTGTCGCATGGGCGTTTTCTCTGCTGGCTATAAAATCAATGGATTACGCGTGGACGGTATGGCTCACATTCCCGATAGCCGAGTTTGTTTCGGCGGCGATTGCGTGCATTTTTATGAAACGTATTTATAAAAGAAAAATAAACGTACTGGAACAATAAAATTTTGAGGAGGTTAAAATCATGAAGAAAAAAATTATAACGATAAGCCGTGAATTTGGAAGCGGGGGAAGGTATATAGGCGAAGCCGCCGCAAACAAATTAGGCTATGAATATTACGATAAAAATATTATTG
>CAYRSG010000028.1:0-22219 GCA_964426905.1 uncultured Clostridium sp.
ATCGGCGCGGCGGATTTTTTGTTAAAGTCACTTGTAAAAAAATTATAGGTATGGTATAATTTACATTAAGAATAAAAAGGAGCTTTTAAGAACATGATTACTGTTATAGCGAAATTCAGCGTTCTTTCGGGGAGCGTTGAGGAATTTAAAAAATGCGCCGTGAATGTCGTGCGCGACACTCGCAAGGAAAAAGGCAATCTCGCCTATAAAATATATCAGGACAGAAAAGACAGTACAAAATTTACCTTTATTGAGGAATGGCTTAACGATACCGCTATCGAACAGCACAACAGCGCAAAGCATTTCATTAAATTCCTTGAGGATATAAAACCTTTGACCGAAGGGGATGTTCGGCTTGAGCAGCTTACAAAGATACCTTCTGTTTTTTGCTGACGAATACGAACCGGCGGAGCGTATCTGCGGAGCGGCGGAGGACGCGCCTGATGAAATCGAAAAACATTATCCGCTTCCGCTTAGAGACGTAATTTACAATAAACAGACGCTAAAGGAGACGGTTAACCTTGCAGAAGGCTGAGCAATACTATAAAAAACTGACTGACGAAAATTTTATTAAAAGCGTGGAAAGCGCGAAAATACAGCAAAACTATATAAAAACATATACCGCCCGTTACCACGGATATTATGTGCACACTCTCTATATGCCGAAGATGTTTACCGAGGAAATGGCGGAATACTTAAAAAAAGCCGCTGAGACAATGTACAAAATTCTTGAAAAGGTTATAAACGAGTACCAGACGAACGCCTCGTATCGCAAACTGTTCGGTTTTGAGGAACGTCTGGAAAATCTGATACTGCGCCCGAATCATTATCCGTGCGCGCTTCCCATAGCGAGAATCGACATATTTTTTAACGAGGATGATTTTTCATTTAAATTCTGTGAATTTAACGCCGACGGCTCCAGCGCCATGAATGAGGACAAGGAACTTAACTGCGCTATAAAACTAACCGACACATATAACAGGTTTACAGAAAAATACGACGTCAAAACGTATGAGCTGTTCGATTCGTGGGTAAAAGCGTTCATTGAAATTTATCGCGCCTACGACAGAGCGGTTGAAAATCCGTATATAGCTATAGCCGATTTCTTCAACGGCGATATAAGCCGTGAATTTACGGCGTTCAGAAAAGCTTTTGAGGACGCGGGATACGAGTGTGAAATATGCGAGATAACCGATCTGCGTTATGAGGGCGAAAAGCTGATTTCGCCTTCGGGCAGACAAATTGACGCTGTGTACAGGCGCGCCGTTACCTGCGATATTATGCAAAATTACGACGACGTCCTGCCGTTTATACAGGCGGCTCAGAACAACAGCGTATGCCTTATCGGTGATTTTAAGACGCAGGTTATCCATAACAAGATTGTTTTCAAAATCCTCCATGACGAAATGACCGCGTCTTTTCTTACCGGCGACGAGCTTGAATTTGTTAAAGAGCATATTCCGTACACCGTATCGCTGACTGCGGACGAGGTTAAAAAGCACGACGTTTTAAATACAAAGAACAAATGGGTTATAAAGCCGGAGGACTCGTACGCGTCAAGAGGCGTTTACGCGGGAGTTGAGGGTATGACTGACGAGGAATGGAAAAAGGAAGTAACGGAAAATATTGATAACAGTTATCTTTTGCAGGAATACTGCGAGCCGTACGCGACTTTGAATATAGACATAACTCACGATGAAAACGCCCGCTATAAAAAATACAGCAATATCACCGGAATGTATGTGTATAACGGGAAATTAGCCGGTTTGTACTCGCGTATTGCCAAAAACAGCATTATCTCTACTCAGTACAGCGAAATGTCGCTTCCTACAATTATCGTGAAAGAAAAATAACGCCCGCGCAGATTATGATTTAACGCGGCAGGCGTCCGAACGTGTTTTTTTTCTTGTTTTTTCTGCATTTGAAATTAGTATCGGGCGTAAGACGACCTATTTCCATTTCAAAACATTCCTCGACCTCGTCAAGGCTTATGAGACTGTAATCCTCCAGCACACGCAGCATAACCATGGCGCAGGCGTAGGCGTCGTCATACGCCTGATGATGATGAAATTTTATGCCGAGCGCGTCGCAGAGGTTATTGAGCTTATGACTTTTAAGCTCGGGATACGCCTTCTGTGAAAGCTTTACCGTACACAGATAGTCAAAGGCGGGGAAAGGTATGTTAAAATACTCAAGCGTCGCGCACAGCGCGCCTACGTCAAAATCGGCGTTATGCGCTATTACCGTTTTGTTTTCAAGATACGGCTTTAACGAGTCCCAGTATTTGTCAAATGTCGGCATATTCTCGACCATATCGGGCGTTATGCCGTGAATTTTTATATTATACTCATTGAACTCGAACGGTTCCGGTCTTATCAGAATTTCCTTTCTTTGAGCAATCCGGTTATTTTCCACCACGCACAGTCCAAGCGAACATACACTGGTATAGTTCGATGTGGCGGTTTCAAAATCTATCGCAACAAAATTCATAGTATCTCTCCTAACGACATAACATTATACAACTTTTTTTGTCGAATGTCAAAGGATGAGGCGCAGAAAATAATAATTATTTGTATATATCATAAATTGACGTTCAAACGAATTGGTTATATAATAAATAATATAGGAGGTGTGAGAAATGCTTGTAGGTATAATAGGAGCGTTGGAGCTTGAGGTTCGCGCTTTAAAGGAGCTTACGGAGAAACCTCGGGCAGAAAGAATAAGCTCGGTTGATTTCTTTTCGGGGACAATAAACGGAGTGAGCGCCGTCGTAGCAGCCGCGGGCGTTGGCAAGGTCAACGCCGCGGTATGCGCTCAGACGATGATTTTAAAGTACTCTCCCGATATTATAATAAACGTCGGAGTAGCGGGAGGTCTTTCGGAGGATTTTGGAATAGGCGATATCGCCGTTGCCGACTTCGTGGCGGAGCATGATATGGACGTCACCGCTCTCGGTGACGAAAAGGGATTTATAACCGGCATAAATATGGTTAAAATGCCGTGCGACGCCGCTCTTGCGGACATGATGATGGAGGCGGCGGAGACTGTCGGAGGAGTAAGGGCAAAGCGCGGATTAATAGCGTCGGGCGACCGGTTTATTTCAACACAGGAGCAGAGAAAAGAGATTATAAACGATTTCGGCGCGATAGCGGCTGAAATGGAGGGCGGAAGCATAGGACACGTATGCGTTATGAACAACGTTCCGTTCGGCGTTCTGCGAGCGATTTCCGACGGCGCGAACGGTAATTCGCACATGGATTATCCGGCGTTCGCGAAAATGGCCGCGGAAAATTCGGTAAAAATAATTCTTGAACTTTTAAACAAAATAAAGGAGCGCGGGTGAAATGAATAAAATAAAAAGTTTTCAGGTTGACCACAGGAAGCTTGACCGAGGAATTTACGTGTCGCGTACAGACGGGGATATCGTGACGTACGACATGCGTTTCTGCAAGCCTAATTGCGGAGAGACGCTTGATAATGCGACGCTTCATACAATTGAGCATATGCTGGCAACCTTCGCGAGAAATTCCGAAATAAAAAACGAGGTAATATATTTCGGCCCGATGGGCTGCCAGACAGGCTTTTACTTGCTCGTGAGGGACGTTGTAACAAGGAAAAAGACGCTTGAAACGGTTAGGGACATTCTGCAAAAGACAATTGATTACACCGGACCTGTTTTCGGCGCAAGCGAGATTGAGTGCGGAAACTATAAAACGCTCAATCTTGAATGCGCGAAAAAGGCGTGCCGCGAATATCTTGACGTTTTAAGCGGCGTAAATGACATAATAACGTATGATGATGTTAATAATATAAAATAACAGAAGCGGCGGCGGACGTTTTTACGGCTGCCGCTGTTAATTTCGGAGGGTGTTTTTCTTGAAATATATATATCAGCTTGCCGTTATTCTCTCCGTGACTTTTGCGGGAGAGCTGCTTTATCATTTCCTGCCGCTCCCGATACCGGCGAGCATATACGGATTGCTTTTAATGCTGATTCTGCTGTGTACGGGACTTGTAAAGCTTGAAAAAATCGAAAAAACGTCGGATTTCCTGCTCGAGATAATGCCGATGACGTTCATTCCGGGAGGCGTCGGGCTTGCGGCGGCGTGGGCGGATTTAAAGCCGATACTTTTACCTGCGGCCGTAATTACCGTTGTGTCAACGGTTGTTGTTATGGCGGTTACGGGAAAGGTTACGGAGCTTGTTATGAAAATCGGCGGAAAGAAGGGGAAAAAGCATGAATGAACTTTTATCGGACAGCATGTTTTTCGGCGCGGCGATAAGTATCGCGGGATATCTTATAGGGATATTCTGCCGCAAAAGGCTGCCGGTTCTCAATCCTCTGCTTATATCAATAATATTTGCGATAGCGGTTATAAAGATTTTCGGTATAGATTATGAAACGTATAACGGCGGCGCAAAGTATATAAGCTATCTTTTGACTCCCGCGACGGTTTGTCTTGCCGTTCCGCTTTACCGTCAGATAGGAATATTGAAGAAGCGCGCCAAAGAAGTGTTTATCGGGATCTTTTCGGGAGTAATCGCAAGCATGGGAAGCATACTGTTAATGTCGTATTTATTTGGGCTTACTCATGAGCAGTATGTAACGCTTCTTCCGAAGTCCGTAACCACGGCTATAGGCATGGGCGTAAGCGAGGAACTCGGCGGAGTACAGGCTGTGACTGTCGCCGTTATAATTATAACGGGAGTTATAGGAAACATAACGGCGGAGCGGATTTTAAAGCTGTTTGGAATAAAAGAGCCTGTTGCAAAGGGTCTCGCGATAGGAACGTCGTCCCATGCGATAGGCGCTGTGAAGGCTCTTGAAATGGGTGAAATTGAAGGCGCGATGAGCAGCCTGTCCGTCGCCGTAGCCGGACTTATGACGGCAGCCGCGGCGTCGTTTTTCGCGGGACTGCTTTAGAGAATATAAATTAAAGCGCTTAATCCTCGTTAAACGCTTCAAGAATTTTCGAGTAAACAATATCCGAGTGTTCCCTGAAAAATCTCGCTATACGTTCGGCTTCGTCACGCGATCCGGCATACAGCGACAGATTGAGAATCTGAGTGTTGTCATCGTCGAACAGCTGACAGTCGGCGCTGTATTCGCCGCGCTTTACGGGCGTTATGCCGCTTCTTACGGCGTTTCTGCGTCTTTCTTCCAAAAACAGCTTCTTGACGGATTCGTCAATCGGCTCGCGTATATATATGGGTATGTTCGAGGTGAAGAAATCAACGGCGTTCATACCCTTTTGCGTTATCTCGTATTTCTGGTTATGCGCGCTCTCAAGAAACGCGCACGCGTGATTTGTTGTGACAAGATTATCAAGCGCTACTTGAAAATCATTGTAATTAATGTTACAATTATCTAAGACAAGATTTAAAAGCTCGTTGTACGGAACGGCGCTGTCAACCTTGCTCAATGTGTATAATATTATAAACTGAATTAAAACGGAATCGTCAATTTCTTTTTGGTACAGCATTTTAATCACCTCATGGTACAGTATAACATATTTTTGATAAAAATGATAGAGCAAAAATAAAAAACGGGAGATAAAATTATTATGAGAAGAAAGCTTAGCGATGAAGAGGAAAATGCGCGCCTTGAGGCGATGCGCGAAACGGAAAACGAATACCGAAAAAAAGGGCGTCGCCTGATAGCCGGCGTTGACGAGGCGGGACGAGGACCGCTGGCGGGACCTGTGTACGCGGCGGCGGTAATACTTCCTCCGGACGCCGTCATAAAGGGACTTAACGATTCCAAGAAGCTGAGCGAAAAACGCCGCGAAGAGCTGTTTTCGGAAATAACGGAAAAAGCTGTGTCATATAATATATTCAGCGTGGATGAAAAACGTATTGATGAGATAAACATTTTAAACGCGACATACGAGGCAATGAACGGAGCCGTCGACGGACTGAGTGAGAAGCCGGATTTTGTCCTTATAGACGGCAACCGCATGGAAGGAATGACAATTCCGCATGAGACCGTCGTAAAAGGCGATGCGAAATGCGCGTCAATCGCCGCCGCGTCTATACTTGCGAAGGTCAGCCGTGACCGTTTTATATGCGAAATCGCAAAAAAATATCCCGAATATGGATTTGAGAAGCATAAGGGTTACGGCGTTAAGGCGCATACGGAGGCGATTTTGAAATACGGTCCGTGTGAAATACACCGCAGAACATTTTTAAAAAAGCTGTTAGGAGATAATTATGAATACTAAAACAATAGGTGATTTCGGCGAAAAAGCGGCGGAGGAATATCTTACCGAAATGGATTACGATATACTTGAGCGCAATTTCAGACTGAAATTCGGCGAGATTGATATTATCGCCGAAAAGGACGGCTGTATTGTGTTTGTAGAGGTAAAGACAAGAAAGAGCAATCTGTTCGGCGAGCCGTCCGAATATGTTGACAGGCGCAAGCGGGAGCGCATAAAAAAAGCGGCGGCAGTATACGCCGACTTACAGAACGATAATGTGCGCTTCGACGTAGCGGAGGTATTTTACGAGGAAAACAACGGCGAGCTGTTTTTGGTAAAAATTAATTATATAGAAAACGCCTTTTAGGAGGAATTATGAAATATTCTGTGTTTGATACGCATTGCGACACGCTTTGTTTTGTGAGGGACGAGGGAAAGGATATTGTAAAAAACGACTGTCATATTGATATTGAAAGACTGAGCCGCTACAAAAGCTATACGCAGGTATTCGCGTGCTTTATCGACCCTGTATACAAGTCGTGCGCGGCAAAACGAACGATGGATTTGATTGATACTTTTCATAAAAGCGCGTCCAACCTTCCCGAAAATGTCAGAGCGATACTGAGTATTGAGGGAGGAGAGGGGATATACAGTCTTTCGGCGTTGAGAAATTACTACAGGCTCGGCGTGAGAATTATCGCGCTGACATGGAATTTCCCGAACCGTCTCGCGTCGGGAGCGGCTCAGACGGACGCGTCGCGCGGACTGACTGAATTCGGACGGGACGTAGTCGGAGAAATGAACAGACTCGGTATCTTCGCGGATGTTTCGCACCTTAACGACAAGTCGTTTTACGATGTTGCGGAAGCGACTGATTTACCGATTTTAGCGACGCATTCAAATTCGCGCTCGGTGTGCCGTTCGCGCATGGTTTGTCCGGTCGAACGCAATCTTACAGACGAACAATTTGAAGTTATCAAAAAGTCAGGCGGCTGCGTCGGGATAAACTTCTGCCCCGATTTTTTAAATGAAAGCGGCAGAGCCGGTATAGACGATATTGTAAAGCATATCGACCGTTTTATGGAGCTTGGCGGCGAGGATAACATAGGAATAGGAGCGGACTTTGACGGCGTGGACCGTCTGCCGGACGGAATAAACGGAGCCGAGGATATATATAAGGTCTTTGACAGGCTGTTGGAAATAGGCTATACTGATAATCAGGTGGAAAAAATAAGTCACGGAAATTTTGAAAGGATATTAAAAAATGCCTAAATTTTTTGTAACCAAGGATAAAATTACGGAGGATCGCATTATAATCGACACATCCGACGCGGCGCATATATCGCGCGTGCTGAGACTTAACGAAGGCGGCGTTATAACTGTATGCGACGGTATGGGAACCGATTACGAGGCGGTAATCGAAAAAACGGAAGCGAGCCGTATTATATGCGCCGTAAGGAGCAAATACCCGAGCGGCGCGGAGCCGAATATCGAGGCGACGCTGTTTCAGGGACTGCCGAAGGCGTCGAAAATGGAGTATATCATACAGAAAACAACGGAGCTCGGGATTTCTAAAATCGTCCCCGTGAAGCTTGCCAGATGCGTTGTCAAAATCGACAGCGAAAAGGACGCGAAGAAAAAAACAGACCGCTGGAGAAAGATATCCGAGGCGGCTGCGAAACAGTCGGGAAGAGGAATTGTTCCCGAAATAGGAGATATAACGACGCTTGACGAGGTTTTAAAGCGGCGCGGCGAATACGACTTGTTTTTTGTTCCTTACGAGTGCGAGGAGCAAAAGACGCTGCGCGAGATATTGCTCTCAAAGGAAAATGTAAAAAAAGTCGGCTTTATAATAGGACCGGAGGGCGGCTTTGATTTAAACGAGGCGGAAAAGATACGTGAAAACGGCGTAGCGACGATAACGCTGGGCAAACGTATTTTAAGAACGGAAACGGCGGGAGAAGCCGTGACGGCGATGACGATGTACGAGATAGGAGATGTTAATAAATGACATTGCAGGAAATAATTGATGGAAGCGATAATATTGTGTTTTTCGGCGGAGCGGGCGTGTCAACCGAAAGCGGCATTCCGGATTTCCGGAGCGTGGACGGACTGTACAATCAAAAGTACGACTATCCGCCCGAAGCTATTCTCAGCCATACTTTTTTCATGGATAAAACCGAGGAGTTCTATAGGTTTTACCGCGATAAGCTGATTGTGAAGAATGTTAAGCCAAACAAGGCGCATACCGCGTTGGCGAAGCTTGAGGAGAAAGGAAAGCTCAGAGCCGTCGTTACGCAGAATATTGACGGACTTCATCAGATGGCGGGAAGCAAAAACGTGCTTGAGCTGCACGGTTCGATATTGAGGAATTACTGTATGAAGTGCGGTAAATTCTATGATTTGGATTATGTTGAAAAAAGCCCGGGAGTACCGAAATGCGTATGCGGCGGAATTGTAAAGCCGGACGTCGTACTCTATGAGGAAATGCTTGACGATGACACGATAAGAAAATCGGTGAAATTTATAAGCGGCGCGGACACGCTGATAATAGGCGGAACGTCGCTCAACGTATATCCCGCCGCCGGATTCATAAACTATTTTAACGGGAAGCATCTTGTTATCATAAATAAAGCGTCGACAGCGGCGGACAAAAACGCCGAGCTGGTTATAAACGAACCTATAGGAGAGGTTCTGGGACGGCTTGTAATATGAAAGTTTACGCAATGAACGTGTCGGGGATTAATCCCAAAGACAAGAAATTTTATAAATATCTCAGCGAAAAACGCGTTGAAAAGGTTGAAAGACTGAAAAAAGACAGTAAAAGAGCGCAGTCTATAGGAGCGGAGCTTCTTTTGAATTACGCTGTAAACGGTGATGTGAAAAAAACAGTAATGTGGGATACGGACAAAAACGGCAAGCTGTATCTGCCGGAATGTGAAGGATTTTATGTAAACCTGTCACATTCGGGCGATTACGCTGTATGCGCCGCGTGCGGCGCTCCCGTAGGAGTTGATATACAGCGTCGGGGCGAATGCGACATGAAAATAGCAGAACGTTTTTTTACCGCCGAAGAAGCGGATTTTATAAACAGCGGCAATGACAAGAACGCGGCGTTCTTTGAAATCTGGACGAAGAAGGAAAGCTTTGTAAAGGCTGTGGGGAAGGGGCTGTCGATTCCGCTCGGTTCTTTTTCGGCGCTGGGAGACGCGGTTGAATATGAAGGCGGATTATACAAATTCAGACAATTTTCGCTCAGAGACAGAGAGTATACTCTTTTTGCGTGTTATTTGTCGTAATTATAAATGTTTGCCGATTCGGGCGAATATTCCCATATTTCGTCATACGCATCGAGCTGCGTTTCGCTGCGCGGCGCCCACGGAATAAGTCCCGTACACTCCGTAGCGGATATGGCGTTGCAGACGTCGAAGTCAAACTCTCTGCTTTGGAAAATAATATGCTCATGTTTTTTTCTTTTCATATTAAAACCTCCTTACGGAGTTAGTATGAGAAGGTTTTTTCTTAAATATGCTTTATATGAGGGAATAAAAATTATTTCAGACTGCAGACAAAACGCTTGCGGTTTTGCGCCGGCGGCGGTATATCGACGGCCTGAATTATTTATCAGGAGGAAAATGCAATGGCATTTGTATTAAACAGCAATACGCAAATACAGACAGACACGGAAACCAAACCTGTTATCAACGCGGTAAATATATTAAAAAGAGACATGAAAAAAACGTTTAACATTTCGGACGAGCCTTCGGGAGCGATTGTTTTAAAAACCGATCGAAACGCCGCGGAGGAAAGCTGGAAAATGAATATCGGAGACGATATAGTTATTACAGCGGGGGATGATTTGGGATTTGTTTACGCGCTTCTTCATATAAGTGAAAAATATCTCGGAATAAAGCCGTTTTGGTTCTGGCTCGACCGGCGCTTTGAGAAAAGGGACCGCGTGATTATCGAAAACGGAGAGGAAGCGTCGAAAAAGCCTGCGGTGCGATTTCGCGGATGGTTCTTCAACGACGAGGTTCTTATGATGAAGTGGGCGGTGAACGGCGATAAACGCGAGCCGTGGAGAATGGCTTTTGAGGCGCTCCTGCGCTGCGGCGGAAATATGACTATTCCGGGTACTGACAAAAATTCAAGATTAAACCGCTCTATGGCGTCGGATATGGGACTGTGGATAACGCATCATCATGCGGAACCGCTCGGCGCGGAAATTTTCGCGAGAGCGTATCCCGGCGCCGCGCCGAATTTTATGGAAAAGCCGGAGCTTTTCTATAAGCTGTGGGAGGACGCGGTAAAGGAGCAGAAGGACTGCAAGGTTGTATGGAATCTGTGCTTCCGCGGTCAGGGCGACAAGCCGTTCTGGAGCGACGACACTACCGGACAGTTTGACACTGACGAGAAGCGCGGCGCGCTCATCAGCTCCGTAATAAAAAAGCAGCGCGGCATAGTCGAAAAGTATGTTAAAAACCCTGTTTTCTGCGCAAATCTTTACGGCGAGGTTATGGAGCTTTACGAAAAGGGATATATTGAGCTTGACGACGATGTGATAAAGGTAAAAGCGGATAACGGCTACGGCAAAATGGTTACGCGCCGCCGCGACAATCATAATCCGAGGGCGTCGGCAATGCCCGTAAAGGACGGCGGACGTCAGGGTATTTATTATCATGTGTCGTTTTACGACCTTCAGGCCGCTAATCATATAACGATGCTTCCGAATTCAGTGAGCTTTGTCAGCGGAGAGCTTGACGAGGTTCTTGAAAACGGCGGAAATGATTTCTGGGTGATTAACTGCTCAAATGTCAGACCTCATACATATTATCTTGACGCGGTCAGAAAAAAGTGGATGGGACTAAGCCTTACGGACGAAACGCACAGCGCGGAGTATTGTGAAGATTATTACGGCGGAAAAGCGGAAATTGCCGAAAGTCTTGTAAAATATCCCGAATCTACGGTTAAATACGGATTGCATGACGACGAGCATGCCGGAGAGCAATTTTACACCGAAAGCGTTAGAATAATCGCGCATAATTTTATCATCGGAAACCGCGAACATATGAACGGATTTAACTGGATTGCGGACGGCGGAGATTTTTTTGAACAGACGAAGTCGGTATGCGGTATTTGCGAAAAGGGACTGGAAAGGCTCGGGAATTATTACGGCTTCTGCGCCGGCGTAAGCGAAAAGCTGACAGGGAGCGTTAAAAGGCTCTATGACGAGACAATACTGCTTCAGTCGGAAATACATTACTTCTGCGCCTCGGGTATGTCAATATTCGGAAGGTCAATGGAAGAGTTCGAAAAAGGAAATTATAAAGAGGCTTTTGTTCTCGCCGGCGACAGCGCGCAAATGTACGGCAGGGCGAACGACGCAATGCTTTTAAGCGAGAACGGAATTTGGGAAGGATTTTACTTTAACGACTGCTTCGCTGACATAAAGCACAGCGAATATATGATAAGGAAGACCATGGGCGTTATAAGGGAGTTCGGAGACAATTCAAGGCATGACAAGTGGTACCGCGATACGCTTTACGCGCCGGAGGACAGGGAAGTAACGCTTCTGCTTGTTACGGACAACCACATGACCGATGACGAGCTGTATCGCGCGATGAAGGAAGGGAAAATGAAATGATATTCGGAGTTGATTATTATCCCGAACACTGGGATAGAAGCGAATGGGAACATCAGGCGGCGCTGATGAAGGAAGGCGGCTTTAATACTGTGAGAATGGGCGAATTTGGGTGGAAGCTGTTTGAGAAAAGAGAGGGAGAATTTGATTTTTCTTTGCTTGACGACGCTATCGAAATTCTCGCTAAATATGATATTAAGGTCATTCTCGGCGCTCCCACAGCCGCTCCGCCGAAATGGCTCGCGAACAAGTACGACATTCTTCAGCGCGACAAGTACGGACGTGCAAGAGGATGGGGCGCTCGCCGCGAATGCTGCGCGAACAGTCCGGATTATACGGAAAAATCAAAAATTATCGTTGAAGAAATGGCGAAACACTATAAGGACAACAAAAATGTTATCGCCTGGCAGATAGACAATGAATTCGGCTGTCACAATTCGACGCGCTGTTACTGCGGGCATTGCCGCAGAGCGTTTGCAAAATGGCTGGAAGAAAAATATAAAACGATAGATAATCTGAATGAAAAATGGGGAAACGTTTTCTGGAGTCTTGACTATGATTCGTTCGACGATATCATACTTCCGGCATACAATTCCTGCGAGGGAACATACGGTGATTTGCAGTCGCATAATCCGGCTCTTGACCTTGAGTTCAGGCGGTTCTCGTCGGATTCGTGGGTAAGGTATCAGCAGACGCAGATTGATATAATACGAAAGTATTCCGGCGCGCCGGTAACTCATAACCTTATGGGACATTTCTCGGATATAAACGCGTATGATTTATCGCGCGGACTGGACTTTGTATCGTGGGATAACTATCCCGACAATCAGTGGGGAGACTCGGAATACGAATATGTTTCAATGGCGCACGAAAATATGCGCGGAGCCAAGAATAAAAATTTTGTCGTTATGGAGGAACAGGCGGGACCCGCCGGCTGGGATGTTTTAGGCTCGTCGCCGCGCCCCGGTCAGCTTAGGCTGTGGACATACCAGGCGATAGCGCACGGAGCGGAGGGAATCGTCTACTTCCGCTTCAGAACGGCTCTTTTCGGAATGGAGCAGTACTGGTACGGCGTGCTTGACCATGACGGCGTTCCGCGAAGAAGATATTACGAGCTTCAAAAAACGGGAAAAGAGCTTCGTAAGCTGGAGCCGTATATACTGAACGCCGAAAACAAATACGACGCGCTTATCGTAAAATCGTACGACAACTCTTGGGCGCACAGCATAAAGCGTCACGCCCGTGAATACAGCTATGAAAATCATCTCTATTCGTTCTATAAGGCGAATTGCGACTTAAATATCAGCACGGCTGTATCTCTCGGAAATTACGAAAAATATAAAATAGTTTACATGCCGGCATATAACATCGTAACGGACAATGAGGCTGAGGAAATAAAGGAATACGTCGAAAACGGCGGAACGCTTGTTCTGACCTTCAGAAGCGGAACGCGCGACGAGTACAACAGAGTCCGCCCGCTCGCGCTCCCCGGAGTATTTAAAGAAATAGCCGGAATTGAAGCGCCGGAATTTGACGCGCCGAGAAGAAGCGTGAGCGTAACCGGAGAAATCGGCGGCGAGGCGAATATATGGTGCGATATCATAGAGCCTGTCACGGCAAAAACACTGTGCGTCTATGGAAGCGAGTATTACAGCGGCAAGGCCGCCGTTACGGTGAATGAATACGGACAGGGCAGAGTTTACTACATAGGCTGCGACCTTGACTGCGAAGCGATGAAACATCTTGCGGAGCTGATTGCCCGTTCGGCGGGCGTTCAGATTGAGAACGCTCCGCGCGGAGTTGAAATTGTGCGCCGCGACGGCTGTAAAATTGTTTTAAATCACAATGAAAACAGCGTTGATACAGGCATAACGGGCGTGTCGCTTATAACCGGCGAAAAATTTGACGGAACGCTCGAGGGCTTCGGCGCTGAATTTATAAAAGAATAAAATTGAAAGGATATGATGAAAGTGGAAATGACGCTTCGCTGGTACGGCTCAAAATTTGACACGGTAACTCTTAAACAGATACGTCAGATACCGGGCGTTACGGGAGTTATAACAACGCTTTACGACACGTCTCCCGGCGACGTATGGACAAGAGAGGCAATCCGCGCGATGAAGGAAGAGGTTGAAGAGGCGGGACTTCATGTGAGCGGAATTGAGAGCGTGAATGTGCATGACGCGATAAAGGTCGGAACGCCCGACAGGGATAAGTACATAGACAACTATATAGAAACGCTTGAAAATCTCGGCAAAGAGGATTTGCATCTTGTATGCTATAATTTTATGCCGGTATTCGACTGGACAAGGAGCGAGCTTGCGAGAAAGCGTCCCGACGGCTCGACGGTTCTCGCGTATAATCAGGACGATATTGATAAAATCGTTCCGGAAAAGATGTTTGACTCAATCTCAAAGGACATGAACGGCGCTGTTATGCCGGGATGGGAGCCTGAGAGAATGGAAAGGGTTAAAGAGCTTTTTGAAATGTACAAAGATGTGGATGATGAGAAGCTGTTTGAAAATCTTAAATATTTTCTTGAGAGAATAATGCCGGTGTGCAATAAATACGATATAAAAATGGCGATTCATCCCGACGATCCGGCGTGGAGCGTTTTCGGACTGCCGAGGATCGTTATAAACAAGGAAAATATTCTCCGCATGACGAGCATGGTTGACGACGTTCACAACGGCGTAACATTCTGCTCCGGCTCGTACGGTACAAATCTTGAAAACGATTTGCCCGATATGATACGCTCTCTGAAGGGAAGAATACATTTTGCGCATGTAAGAAATCTTAAATTCAATTCGCCGGCTGACTTTGAGGAGGCCGCGCATCTTTCGTCGGACGGCGCGTTTGATATGTACGAGATAATGAAGGCGCTTTACGATATCGGTTTTGACGGACCTATACGCCCCGACCACGGCAGAATGATATGGGACGAGGTCGCTATGCCCGGATACGGACTCTACGACAGAGCGCTCGGAGCGGCATACCTGAACGGACTTTGGGAAGCGATAGAAAAAGGCGGAAGATAATTCATATTAAATTCAATTAAAAAAAACCGGAACGTTCGCCGCGCGCTCCGGTTTTTACCGTTTGACGAGCTTATTTTGAATTTCTACTTTAATTCTTCATACAGCCGTTTGAGACATTTTTTTTCGATACGGCTTACATAGCTTCTGCTTATTCCGAGGATTTGGGCAATTTCCTTCTGCGTTTTTCTTTTATGTCCGCCGAGTCCGTATCTCCAGCAGATAATGTTTATTTCATTTTTGCCGAGGACTTTTTTCATGGCGGCATACAGCTTCTGAGCTTCTATTTTTTCGGAAATTACGTCGGAAATATCGGCTCCGCCGGAGGTCAGGACGTCTGAAAACGTCATGCTGTTGCCTTCGCGGTCCGTGCCTATGCTTTCGTCTATCGACACTTCGCTTTGCAGTTTTTTCGACGATCTTAAAAACATAAGTATTTCATTTTCAATGCAGCGTGAGATGTACGCCGAGAGCTTTACGTTTTTTCCGGCGTCGAACGTATTTATACCCTTTATAAGTCCGACCGCGCCGATGGATATTAAATCCTCGAGATTTTTCTCGTCGGCGTATTTTTTCGCTATGTGCGCCGCAAGTCTTAAATTGCGTTCAATCAGTATAATCCTTGCGCTTTCATCGCCGTTTGAATATTCTCTGAGATATTTGCGTTCTTCCTCAGCCGTAAGCGGCTTCGGGAAGGACGCGTTTCCGCTTATGTATCCCGCGAGTATAAGAACCGTTTGTATCCATTCAAAAAAAATGCCGCCAAGGAACATAATCCAAAACCTCCTTTATAAATACTATGCGGCGTATGCCCGTTATGTTGCGGAATCAGACGTCCCTATTTGGTTATGGAATAAGGGTAAAACGGGTAAAATATCCACGAATGATACATTTTGTCTTTTTATTGTAACAGAAACATAATACGGCTAATATTGATTTGAAATGCAGAAATATATATAATAGTTACTGTATAGGAGCGAGATTATTAAAATCGGAGGATAGAATATATGTTATGTAAAGTATGTGGCGCGCAAATTCCGGAAGGCGCCGAAAAATGTGAAATGTGCGGCGCTCAGGTTGACGCCGCGCAGATAGAGGAAACAATTAAAAATACGGAAGAGTACGATGATTTCGGCAAAAACGGTTCGGAAAAAAGCGGCGCGGAGGAAATATTTGATCATAATGAGCGGCTTCGGCGCGAACAGATGCAGAAGACGCTTGAAAACAAAAAACATCAGCTTTCGGAGATTGAGAAACGCCGCAACGAAAAACGCCGTAAGCAAAAACGCGCCCGCGTTATGCTTGTTGCGCTTATATCCGCTCTTGCCGTAGCGGCGGCGGGAATAGGCGCGTATTACGTTGTGCAGAATGTAAATTCAAATAATACGGCGGATACGACGCCGATTCCGCAAGAAACTCTTGCGGTCGTCACACCGGTTCCCGCGAATACGGCGTCAACTTCTCCGTCGCCGGAGGCTTCGGCGTCCTCGGCGCCCGACAGCTCGTCCGCGCCGCAGCAGTCGTGGACCGCGTCCGGCAGTACGGGAGGGGGAAGCGCTTCTTCATCGGGAACAAGCGGAGCGCCGTCAAATAATGGAAATACTTCTTCAAGCGGAGGTTCTTCATCCGGAAGCTCGTCTTCTTCGGCAAGCCGCCCGTCCTCGGGAGGAAGCTCGTCGGGAGGCTCGTCTTCTTCGGCGAACGGTACGTCCTCGGGAGGAAGCTCGTCGTCGGGAAGCTCGTCTTCTTCGTCCGGAAGCTCGCAGTCCCTGCCGAATGTTTCGCAGAGCGGAGTGTCGAACTCAAAGATATCGTCGGCTCTCGCCGCGGGAAATGAAGTTATTTATAATTCCGCCACGGGGAAATACCTTATGACGTTCATAATCGGCAATACAAAATATTATGCGAACGTATCCGCGGGCAGCACGACCGCTCAGATACAGAATAAGGCGTATACAATTACCGCCGATCCCACGCAGGAAACATATAACGGAAATACCGTATATGAAATAACAAGCATGACCGGATATGACGGCAAGGATTATATCCTGCCGTATTCGGGTACGCGTCTTATTACTGACAGCGATATAAAGGGAATGTCCAAATACGACCTTGCTCTTGCGAGAAACGAAATTTACGCAAGACACGGACGTAAATTCCAGACAGCCGAATACAGCGCGTATTTCTCGGGTAAAGCGTGGTATTCGATAAACCCGAATTATAATTACAGCGACGATAACAGTAATCTGAATGAGATCGAGATAAAAAATGTAGATTTCATTTTGAGCGCGGAAAGAAAATAAGTTAAAAGCCGCCCGTAATTCAAATCGCGTTACGGGCGGTTTTTATCGTCATATTTTATGAAAATGCGAATATAATTTTAAAAATCGTCAAAATCGGATAAATCCTGCTTTTCAATGTCGCGCAGTCTGCGTTCCATGGCGCGCATGCGCGCCCCGATAAGCTTGTCAAGCTCGTCGCCTGTCTGATTTATGCGCTTCTGCGCGTTTTGAAGAATATCATAGAACTTTTCAAATTCACTCTTAACCTCGCCGAGGACTTTCCAGACTTCATCTGAACGCTTCTCAAGAGCAAGCGCGCGGAAACCCATTTGCATTGAATTTAAAATTGCCGCCATTGTGCTCGGACCGGCAATGTTCACCTTGTATTCGCGCTGGAGCGTTTCGACAAGACCGCGGTTTACAGCTTCAAGATAAAGTCCTTCAACGGGAAGAAACATTATTGCGAAATCGGTGGTATACGGAGGCTCGACATACTTTTTGCGAATATCTCTTGCGAAAAGCTTTATGCGCTGGACAAGAGTTTTTGCGCGGTCTTCGGCTCCGGCTTTATCGCCGCTGTCGTACGCGTCCTGAAGGGCGGAGTAGGCGTCAAGCGGAAATTTCGAGTCTATCGGAAGATATATAAAGCCGTCCTCGCCGCGAGGAAGCTTTACGGCAAATTCAACCACGCTGCTTCTGCCGGGAACCGTTACGACGTTTTTATCGTATTGCTCGGGAGAAAGTATTTCTTCGAGTATCGCGCCAAGCTGTATTTCGCCGAGAATTCCGCGTGTTTTGACGTTTGACAGAACGCGTCTGAGGTCGTTTACGCCGGAGGTAAGCGAGGAAATATCGGAAAAGTTTTTATAAATATCGGAAAGCTGACGTTCCATGCTCTGACGCATAATTTTAATTTCGCGGTTCATCTGCTTAAAGCGCTCGTTCTGCATAGAGCCGATTTCTTTTTGATTTTGAGAAATTACGTCCGAAAACATTTTCATGCCGCTTTCGCCGCCGCCGGCGCGGTCCCCGCCCGCTTTGCGACACGCGCGTATTGTAAAAATAAGCGTTATGATTACGCATATTATAAGCGCGGATAATAAAATTATAATTATTGTATTCATATAAATTCCTCTTTTAAAATCATTTTTTTGTAACGAATTGTAATAATTATATAGTAAAATTAGTAGAAAATCAACAAAAATACGATATTTTAAATATAAATTCTTGATAAATGAGCCGATATATAGTATAATAAATATAACAATAATGAATAAAAAGGTGGTGTGGCAATGATTGAGAAAATCAAGAAATTCTTTAAAAACAGAATTGAGAGAGTTAATGTGCAGGTATCGCTTCTGACAAGCGCGTTGGTTATTTTTTCTTGTATCGTCATATATCTTGTCACGTCGGGTATCATGACTTCCATGCTTACGGACGCTTACGATGCGAGAGCTAATCTCACGTATGAAACAATAAGCTCGCATTTGGATCAAAAGCTGTATAGCAGCGAGGTTCCGGAGAGTACCTACAACGCGGTTATGAGTTATTTGGACGCTGTTAACGACAGCATGAAAATTTCCGAGATTTTTATCGTAAGGAAAGATTCCTCTGATAATATGGTGTATATACTTGATACCAAGGATGACATGAAAGAGGCTGTAACAAAGGATGAGAAGGTAACGGGTAAGATTGAGAAACGCATACGGGACTTATATGTGCTAAGATACGCCGAGTCGGGAGAATTTTTTAAGACCGGCGGAGGCTACAGATATATGAATTTCTTCCCCGTAAGCGACGACGGAAGAAACGTTAAAGGCGTAGTTTGTATCGGAATAGACGCGCAGGACGCCTATATTATCAATATCATTTTGAGAATACTTATAGGAATAATTATACTTCTTTGCTGTATGATTTCGATACGTTTTTCAAATAAGATATTTAAAAAGATATCCAATCCGTTGTATCAGGACGCTTCCAATACAGACAATCTTACGGGTCTCAAAAATAAAAATTCCTTTGCGGTCGATCTGCACAATATCGAAAACGGAGCTACCGAGAGGTACGGCGTTATCACGATTGATTTGAACGGACTGAAGCATATAAACGACACGCGCGGACACCAGGCGGGAGACATGTACATTCAGCGCGCGTCGAGAATTCTGAAAATGTCGATGCAGGATACCGATTTTATCGGCTACCGTGTGGGAGGCGACGAGTTCTCGATAATTGTCAAGGATAAAACGATAGATGAAATCAAGGAATTTATCAAAGGCGTCGAGGAAAGAATCGATGAAGGAAACAAATCAAACGGCATGACGCTTACAATGTCTATAGGCTACGCGAATTTTGATAAGGAAAAGGACAGAAACTTCTCCGCGACGATAGAACGCTCCGATACGATGATGTACGAGAATAAGCGTCTGTATTACAGAAAGAAAAATCTTACTCCGAGATAACGGGATTAAATGAGCGCGTCCGCGCTCATTTTTTTATGTGATTTTACTTTACTTTTTGTGAAAAAAATTATATAATATATATAATTGCATAAAAGGAGAAAAGATATGTTCAACTGGCTTTCAATTCTTGTTAATATTCCCATAACGCTTATAGCGCTTACGGGACACGAGTTTGCGCACGGCTGGGTATCGTCAAAGCTCGGCGATCCTACGCCTGAGCGCGACGGACGGCTTACGCTGAATCCGCTGGCGCATCTCGATTTGGTCGGAACTCTGCTGATGATACTGACAGGCTTCGGCTGGGCGAAGCCTGTCATGGTTGACCCGCGATATTACAAAGATCAAAAAAAGGGAATGGCGCTTACCGCCGCCGCGGGACCTCTGGCAAATCTTATCATGGCTTTCGCCGCCATGCTTATATACGCCGTTATTTTCGCGCTGTGTACGGCGGCGGGATTTCAGACAAAAGCGCTTGACCTGCTCGGCAGCTTCGCGTATATGCTTGCCGTGAGGAACCTTTGCTTTATGGTATTTAATCTCATTCCGATACCGCCGCTCGACGGCTCGAAGGCGCTTGGAATCCTCCTGCCGGACAGAGCGTATTACACTATGCTTAAATATGAAAAGTATTCGATGCTGCTGATTATGATTTTGTCGCTTACGGGAGTTTTCAGCGGAATAATCGGCACAGGCGTTAACGTGCTTATGAGCGGTATACTGAAGCTGCTGAACGCCGGATTAAATCTTATACTGTAAAGGAATAGAAATGGATAAAATATTATATAAACTTGACGTCTTCGAGGGCCCGCTCGATTTGCTGCTGACGCTCATTCAGAAGAATAAGGTCAGTATTTACGACATACCGATATTTGAAATAACGGAGCAGTATCTTGAAGCGATTGAGGGAATCGAGGACGCAGACCTCGACAACGCGAGCGAATTTCTTGTTATGGCGTCGCATCTGCTCTATATCAAGTCAAAAATGCTTCTCCCGAAAAACGAGGAGGAGGAAGAGGAGGAGGACCCCAGAGAGGAGCTTGCCAGACGTCTCGCGGAGTATCAGGAGTTTAAGAAAGCGTCAAAGGAGCTTAGAAAGAGTGAGTTTTCAACAAAGTACATGGTATTCCGCGAGGCGGAGAAAATAAACTTTCCCGTGCCGGAATACAATAAAAGTCATACCGCGGACGAGCTTGTCGACGCGTTCAATCAGATATTTCAGCGCCGTATACGCGACAGGAAACCGGAAAAACGCGCCTTCGCGCAGATTATCGGACGCGAGAAGGTTTCCATTGACGATATGGTAGAGAAAATATGCAAAAGACTCAAACGCGACAGGAAAATAAATTTTAGCTCGCTTTTCAGACCCGAGGACTCAAAGCCGGAAATGATAGCTACGTTTCTTGCGGCGCTTGAAATGATAAAGCTCAACAGACTGTACGCGAATTACGATGAAAAAAACAAGGATTTTATTTTAACGACGGAGAAAATCGATGGATAATATAAAATACGCTATAGAGGGAATACTCTTTGCCGCGGGCGAGCCGGTAAAGGCGGCGAAGCTGGCGGTTGTTCTGGATACGGACGCCGAAACGGTCAGTAAGGCCGTTAAGGAGCTAAAGGAGGAATACGAGCGCGACCGCCGCGGCTTTAATATTATAGACATATTGGACGGGTATCAGATTTGCTCGAGACCCGAATATTATACCTACATACAGGAAATATTAGGAGAACAGAGGAATCAGCCGCTCTCCAACGCGGCAATGGAGACGCTCGCGATAATCGCGTACAAGCAGCCGATAACCCGAGGACAGATCGAGCATATAAGAGGCGTTAACAGCGACGGTTGCGTAAACAGGCTGTACGAGCGGGGACTTGTGGAAGAAGCGGGCAGGCTTGACGCGCCGGGAAGACCGATACTTTACCGTACGACAGAAAATTTTCTGCGCTGTTTCGGATTGAAGAATCCGCAGGATTTGCCTCCGATTGACCTTAGCAGGCTGAATCTTGAATCGGCGCAGGGACTTCAGCTTGAGATAACCGAGGAGGAAGATACTCAGACGGAAGAGGCTGAAAAATAACGGGGAGGAAAGCGCATGACAGCTTTATATGTGATTCTTATAATACTGGCTGTTATAATGATAATAATTTATATTCCCGTTGACTGCGCAATCGACGTATCCTGCAATAATACCGGAAACAGGGGAAGCATAACAGTCAGATACGCCTTTTTAAAAATCAGGATATTTCCGACAGAAAAGAAAATAGAGAAGGCGGCGGAGGAAACGGAAAAAGACGCGGAAAAAGAAATTCCGCCCAAGGACAAAAAAGACGCCGCGGGAGTTATAAGGTTTGCGAAAACGGTGTATGACGAGCTTCGCGCGGATATAATAAATATTTTGAAGCAGCTTTTCAAACATACGCTGCGTATTAAGGAGCTTAACATATCTTCAAAATTCGGGCTGGGAAATCCCATGTACACGGGAATAGCGTACGGAAACGCATGCTCTGCGGTCTACGGGGCTGTTTCGCTTGTCGACAGGCATATGACGCTTGACAAGTGGAACGTGTCGCTTGACGCTGATTTTGACAACGCGTGTCTGTC